>JBAZKX010000097.1:0-7415 GCA_041650575.1 Desulfobaccales bacterium | reverse complement strand
CGGTTTTCCCAACGCTTCACCTTCGGCCTCAACATCCTGCTGGTGGCGGGCCTGTTGGGCCTGTCCCTGGGCGCGGTGGGTCTCGTGGTGCAGGACGTGATCCACATCGCCCAGGGGAATCTCTCCCATGGCCTGGTGAGCGCCATGGGCTCCGTGCTGATTCTGTGGGTGGTCATCGAATTGCTGGATATGGAGATCGACCGCCTCCGGGGCGGCGCCTTCAAACTCCAACTCTTTGTGGGGTTGGCCCTGGTGGCCTTTATCCGCAAGGTCCTGGTGACCTCCCTGACGAGCCACGACCTGTGGACCGAGGCCCTCTACCTGGCCGGCATCCTGGTGTGCGGGGCAATCTTCTGGCTGGTGTCCCGGGCCGAGGCGGGCAAGACCTAAGTCCGATCAATAAGCCGACCTCAGCCAGGTGTCGGCAATCAGGCGATAAAGCCTGACGTCGAGACCGGTTTGGGGCCGGATTTCCTGCCCGAATTCCAGATAAGCCCGTTGCCTGAAGGTGCCGTAAGGCTGCCAGTCCGGCAAGGCGGCCCCTTCAGGCCGGTGGGTTTTGGCAAAGTTGGTCCAATAGGTCATGATCCGGTCGGAATAGCGCCAATCGTCCCAGCCGAAGCCCAGAAGAATCTTGGTAAAGCCGAAGACCGAGAACAGTTCGGCCCCGTGGGCCACGCCCAACTTATGGACCGATAGCTCCGTCTGGCCGGAATCTGCCGCCAGCACCTGCGTAGCCCATTTTGGAGCCCGGCGGCTGAACCGGTAGAACCAGGTCTGGCGAGTGTCCGGGGCCGTGGCCGCCAGATAATTGGCCCAGGCGCCGAACCACTTGGCCGAGATCAGTTGATTCAGGCGAGGCCACAAATCCGCCGTTGACCGGACCGGCAGGAGCCGGTCAACTTCTGCCGCCTGCTCCCCGAATGTCGCCTGCAAGTACCGTTGGTAATCCGCCGGACCGGTGAATAGAGGCATAATCAGGGGCAGAAAGATGGTGCTTTCATCGGCGGTGACGCCGGTGATCAACGGCGCCGGATGCCGTCGGCCCTGGCCGAACAGCCTGACCGGATGGTTGGGAATAACCCGGCCGTCCACGGTGGGACCGAACACCAGCTTGAGGACTTCCACCCCCAGGGTCGTCTCGAGCCTGGCCGCCGCGGCGTTAAGCCGGTCCCAGGGGACCTGGCGCAGGTTCGACAGGATATCCGGCGCCCGATCCAGGCCCAATTCCTGGGCGATCCGCAAGCCCACCGTTTCCGCGGGCGCCACCCCCAACTGCTCCTGTCGCAAGGGGCGGAGCATACCCACCATAGCCGGACTTTGGGCAATGGCCGCGTGAAACAGCCCTTTAGCCAGGGGATTGACCATCAGCAGACAGACACTTGCCGCGCCGGCCGATTGGCCGAAAATGGTGACGTTGCCGGGATCGCCGCCGAATTTGGCGATATTGCGCCGGACCCAGTCCAGGGCCGCCACCTGGTCCAGGAGCCCGTAATTGCCGGAAACCCGGTCGGGCGACTCGGCGGACAAACGCGGATGGGCCAGAAACCCCAGGACCCCGAGGCGGTAGTTGCAGGTAACTACCACCACGCCCCGGCCTGCCAGGGCCGCGCCATCATAGAGTTCGTCGGAGCCGCTGCCGGAAATAAAGGCCCCGCCGTGAAACCAGACCATCACCGGCAACCGGTCGCCATCACTCTTAGCCGGGGTCCAGACATTGAGGAAGAGGCAGTCTTCGCTCATGGGGCCGGAGTAGTTCGGTTGGGGGCAAACCGGCCCGAAAGCCTCGCAGCGGCGGGGCTCGGTCCAGGGAGCTACCGGTTGCGGCGGTTTCCAGCGCCGGGCCCCGACGGGCGGCGCCGCAAAAGGAATCCCCCGGTACACCCCGTCCCGGCGCTGCACGACGGGGCCGCTGTCGAGCCGGATCACTTGGTCCCCGCCGGGAGACCAGGAGGGTTTCCCGCCCTCGCAGCCGCTGCACAACATGACCATGACCGTCAGGAGGATAGCGGCCAGTTTCAGTTGCGCATGGGGAGACCTGGTCATAATGCCACGCTGTCCGGGAGTAGCCATTTAGGGGAATCGGGAGAAAAAGCTCATACCTTGAGGGCTTTCCTACCCCTGGGCGAGAGTAACTTCAATCAGGTCAGACGCAGCCACCTGCACCGGAAAGGTGCAGTAGGGCGCCAGCAGTTCAAAAAATTCTCCAGCCTGGAAGGCCAATTCGGGCGCGATAACACCTTTGGCCGCCACCCTGCCCTGGAGCACCAGGCGGGCGCCCAGCGCCAGCGGGATGCCGGTGGCCTTCGGCATCCCCGGGGGGATGGCCTTGATGGAGGCTGCCGCCACGGTGGGCCGGCCGGCCTTGGCTCCTTTGGCGAGGGCGAAGAACCTGGGCAGGCGGGGACGGTCAGCCAGGCGGGCCAGGTCTTCACTGCTGTTTATGGAACTCTCCGCCAGTTCTTGCGCGGCCTCTTCCAGGTCAGGTTGCCTTGGTTTATTTGTGCCGCCAACCTCTGGAAATCCCCGACCCACGCCCTGGGCATGACCATCACGCAGAAGGAGCGCGGCAAATCGGGATACGAATAGTGAAAGGATACCGGCTCCGGGTGGCCGACGGTATAAACGGTCCTCCGGCCCCGGCCGGGATAGTCGAGGTTTACGTCCACCAGCGGCTGATGCTCGACCAATCTGCCCCTAGCGCATTCCAGGATCGTCCCGGAGCACTGCTGCATCCAGTGGACCGCGGCCGCAGAATAGGAAACTGTTTCATCACCGCCGCTGTCTTCTTCGATATTCCACCCCGCGATCAATTCCTCCACCTTGTCCAGTTCGGCCCGGGCCCGGGCCGCCAGCAGGCTGGTGATGCCCGGACTGGCGCCTAACCCGACAATGGCGGTGATCCCGGCTTTCGAAGCTATGGCCTGATATTCATGCATCGCCCGGGTGGGTTCCGGATCGTCGCAGATATCCAGATAATCGACTCCCGCGGCAATCGCCGCCTTTAACACCGGGACGCCGAAACGGAAAAACGGCCCGACGCAGTTCATGACCAAATCCGCGCCACGCATGAGCGATGTCAGCTCGTTGGGATTGGTCACGTCGATAGCAGCAGCCCCGGCTTTGCCGCCGCACCCGGCGGCCACCCGCCGGGCCGCCTCCAGGTTAAGGTCCGCCACGGTCAGGCTCTCCACCTCAGGGAAAGCTGCGACCATGGCTGCGGCCAGGGCCCCCATGGCGCCGGCGCCCAGCGCTAAAACTCTTTTAGCGGCCATTTTCTCCTCTCATCCAATTCACCATCAACCGGTGGCACAGGCGTCTCGCCTGTGCAGGCGCAGGCTATAAAGAATAGCTCATTCAATGTAACTCTGAATCAAACCTCAATAAGACCCGGTCACGGGATATACCTGATTCACGCGAGCCTCTTGGTGGTCAAGCCGAGATTATACCGCGGCATATCGGCTCTTAACCTGAAAAAGTTGAAGTTTAACCGGGACGAGCAAGTTTTTGAAAATGCCCCCGCGCGCCTAACCCGCCGGTGCAGCCGAGGGCCGGGCGATTAATCGCGGTCTTTGGGAGGTTCCGGGGTTCCCGAGGTTTCCGGGGTTTCCGGAGCGGCAGGGGCCGCGGGCGGGGGAGGGGGCGGGAATTCCTCCCCCACTTCCGGGCGATCGGTGAAGCGATGCGGCAGCCGGATGGTCACCGTGGTGCCCTGACCCACCAGGCTGTCCAGAGTGATGATCCCCCGGTGCTCATCCACGATCTGGCGCACGAAGACCATCCCCAGGCCGGTGCCGCCGATCTTGGTGGTATAAAACGGCACAAAGACCTTTTCCACCACGTCCTGGGGCATACCCCGGCCCGTATCGTGAATGATCAGCACCGCAAACTTTTGTTCCATGGCGGTGCGCACCAGTAAGGTGCCCCCCGGCCGGGTGGCCTCCACTGCGTTGCGCACCAGATGTGACAGGGCCACCTTCAGCAGGTGCTTATTGAAGCGCCCCACCAGCGGCTCGGAACAGATTTCCGCCACCAGGGAGATACGCTTGGCCTTGAGTTCCGGCAGCAGCAGCTCCAGAGTGCTCCGCACAATGACGTTCAGGTCTTCCTGGGCAAAGAAGGATGTCTTCCGCTGGGCCAACATCTCAAAACGCTCCACCATCTGTTCGATGCGCCGGGCCTCCTCGGCTATGGCGGTGGCCCAGGCCCGGCTGGGGTCGTCTTCGTCCGTCTTCCTGAGCAGGCGGTGGCTGAAACCGCCGATGACGTGCAGGGGGTTGCGGATGCCGTGGGCCATGCCCAAGGCCATCTCCGACATGGTGCGTTCCATCACCAGGGCTTCCATTTCCCGGTTGAGGGCCAGAATCTCATGGCTGGTTTCTTCCAGATGGTGGTGATCCGCCTCCATGCGGCGATACATCCGCTGAATCCGATGAAAAAACAGGGTAATGGAGGCGATGACCACGTAAATCACCGTATCGAAGCCGCCGAAAATCCGCTGCGCCAGCGCCAGATTGGGATGATTCCAGTAAACAATGAGATCATGCAGGGCATGGGAAATCAGATGGGTGATGGAAAACATAAAAAAGACGATGGCGAGCCAGTTGAGAAACAGCCACAAGGCATTTTCCGGGTCCCGAACCACCAGCCGCTGGCTCAGGCGCAGGGAAAGGAGGTTCAAAATGAGGATGGTCAAGGCGCTCAGGTATTCCAAAATCCAGAGGGGAGCAAGGGGCAGGGCGATCATTTACTCGGCTCCCGGCTTTTGGACCAGAGCCCTGAGACCCAGATAGAACAGGAGGAAGGCCGGCACTAAGAAGAGGGAGTGATCGATCTTGGTGACATAAACCAGCCAGGTCTGAAAATCATACATGAGGAGTTCCCGGCCCCAGCCCTGGCCCAGGATCACCGGATTGTGCAGGGTCCAGTCGGCCCAATGGCCGATAAAGGCGTCCAGGTTCCAGAAGGTTAAAATCGCCCAGGTCCACACCAGGAGCCGGAAACCCCGGAACCTCTGGAGACGCGCATGAAAAATTTCATGGATAAAAAAGAGCATGGAAAAGGCAAAGAGCAGGTGCGCAATTTCGTGGACGTAGGAGCCTTCGGTGCCGAATTGGTACCAGGTGACCCATTGGGCCAGCGCATACCTCGGAGAGAGGAGGACGAGGACGAAAACCGCCGGGCAGACCTGAGATAACCGACGCCTCATGGGATGGGCCTCACTTGTTGCTATTGTGCGCATCTTCGGCAGAATTGTCAATCAAAGGTCCGTGAATATTTACGCCTTCGGGCGCCTGGAGACAGAGGGGAAAACCCGGCCTCGCCATTGAGTGCCGGGGGCTTTAGCCCTGGTACCCCAGGACCCGCAGGGCCTTGGGGTCCTTGCGCCAGTTTTTCCAGACCTTGACCCAGAGTTCCAGGAACACCCTGGCTCCCAGGAGAGGCTCGATTTCGGCCCGGGCTTCCGCGCCGATGGTCTTCAGCATGCGCCCTTTCTTGCCGATCAGGATCCCTTTCTGGGAGTCCCGCTCCACAAAAATGACCGCCCGGATCTTGACCAACTGCGGTCGGCGACTTTCATCGAACTCCTCTATCTGCACCGCCACTGCATGGGGAATCTCTTCGCTGGTGTGATGGAGCACCCGTTCCCGGATGAGTTCGCCCACCAGGAAGCGTTCGGTGGAATCGGTCTCCTGGTCCGGCGGGTAGAGCGGCGGCGACGCCGGCAGAAATTTGAGGATTTCGGCCACCAGCGCCTCTACCCCGTCCCCTTGCAGACCGCTGACGGGGATGATGGCAGAGGCGGGAAACAGCTCATGGTAGGCGCTGATGAGGGGCAGGAGCTGAGGCTTGGACACGGAGTCGATCTTGTTGATGGCCACAATCAGGGGACGGTGCAACTGGCGCAGGTGGGGCAGCAGGACCTTGTCGTCCGAGGCCGGACGTCGGGGTTCCACCAGCCACACCACCACGTCGGCTTCGGAAAGCGCCGTGAGGGCCGCCTGGACCAGGGTGGCGTTCAGGGCCCCCCGGGGGTCAAGCATCCCCGGCGTGTCCAGAAACAGGAGTTGGGCCGCGGGCAGGTTGACAATGCCCAGCAGGCGGTGCCGGGTGGTCTGGGGTTTGGGCGATGTGATGGCCAGCTTCTCCCCCACCAGCCGGTTCAGGAGGGTGGACTTGCCCACGTTGGGAACGCCGATGAGGGCGATATAGCCGCATTTGAAGTCGTCAGGCATACTTAATTATATAGCAAACGCTACCCCTCTTTCAAATGAACTATCCATCGAGCGGGGATATTGATTTCAGAACACTATCGCATACAATTTGCGGGCCATAACAGATAGTCGCCTCACCCCATCAGCTGCCACAACCCCCTGTTCGGTCAAGTTTACGGGACGCTTTAGGAAAAGCATATAGTCGTTTTTGGCGTTGTAGATCGTAGCGAAACGCCGGTAGTCGGATCCGTAAAAGTCCGCCTTCCCGAAACGGAAGTCATCGCTGGCCTCCACTTGGCCATCTGGGTAAACGTCGACCAAGTAGTAGCAATCTTCTGTTTCGAGAATGCAAGGGAGGATGACCCATTCGCCAGGCTCAACGGCTATGATCCTTCTCATGACCTTAGTCCCAAAGCGAAGGTTTTCCAAATTTTGAGGGGGCGTCGGCCCCCACTATCAGGTATGGTGGTTTGATATGGTCTTGACCTTGTCCCTTCGCTAATCTTTGGGTTACATTGCCATAAAGGTATGAGAGCGTCAAGGCAGGGTTAGAAGAAGGCAAAGGCATGGTCTTTTGTTGACTGACTATCATCTGAAAGTTGATGGTGGGACGCCGATCAGCTGAGGGGGCTCTGCCATTGATGCGCTCGCCAAGATGACCTGGAAGTGTTTCACTATCCAGATCATACTTTCACCCTTTCCGGGTTTGAGGATAACTGCCGGAACCATCATGCTCATGGACCGGAGCAAGAATGTTTACACCACCATAGAGGCTCTCACCTATATATTCACCAAGCAAAAAAGAGGGGTTAGCTAAGATGGCTAACCCCTTAATTTTTATGGCTCCCCGGGACGGACTCGAACCGCCGACAAGGTGGTTAACAGCCACCCGCTCTACCAGCTGAGCTACCGGGGAATATGTAAAAACCGGCTGGCTTTCTGAGTTGGCTGGGGGACAAGGATTCGAACCTTGATAGGCAACTCCAGAGGCTGCAGTCCTGCCGTTAGACGATCCCCCAACTGCACATATTTTATATACGCAGGCATAGGAAGTTTGTCAAGAGGTTGAGCGCCTTTGCCGCCTCTTAACGGGGAGGCCGGGTCAGGAAGCAGACCTGGCGGGAAACCACCAGGAAGATCGGGATGGCCAGGAGTTGGGCCGTTACCGAAAAGGCCACCAGAGCGCCTAGGGAAACCTCA
>JBAZKX010000096.1:0-7440 GCA_041650575.1 Desulfobaccales bacterium | reverse complement strand
GCCGGAACTTCCCTGGCTGACCGCGGCCCGGCAAGCCGGCATCCCGGTGGTGGGCGAACTCGAAGTGGCCGGCCGTTTTATCCGGCGGCCGCTCTACGCCGTGAGCGGCACCAACGGCAAGACCACCACCACTACCCTGCTGGGGGAACTCCTGGCTGCGTCGGGGATGAAGCCCCTGGTGGGCGGCAACATCGGCACTCCCGTGGTCTCCCTCTTGGCCCGCCAGGAGGAAGCCGACTGCCTGGTGCTCGAAGTGAGCAGCTTTCAGTTGGACACCGCCCCCTCCTTTCATCCCCAGGCTGCGGCCCTGCTGAATATCACCCCCGATCACCTGGACCGCTACTCCGGCTACGACGCCTATATCGCCTCCAAGGCCGGCCTCTTCCGGCGCCAGGAAACCGGGGATCTCATGGTCTTGAACGCCGACGATCCCGCGGTGGCGGCACTGGACCGCGGCGCCAGCCGGGTCTATTATTTTTCCGCCGGGAAGCCCCTGACTACCGGGGCCTGGCTGAGCAACGGCGCGATCCAGATCAGGCTGGCTCAAGGCGCGGTGGAACTTTTTCCCCTGGACCACATCCGGCTCACCGAACGGCACAATCTGGAAAACATCATGGCGGCCCTCTTAATGGCCCTGGACGCGGGGGCCGATCCCGCCGCCTGCCGGGAAGTGCTGGCGAATTTCTCCGGCCTGCCTCATCGCCTGCAATGGGTAGCCGACCTGCGCGGGATCGCCTTTTACGACGACTCCAAGGGGACCAATGTGGGCGCGGTGGCCTGTTCCCTGGCCCACTTTGACCGGCCGGTGATCCTCATCGCCGGCGGACGGGACAAGGACAGCGACTTCACCCTCTTAAACGACCTCATCCGGGCCCGGGTCAAGGCCCTGGTCCTTTTGGGGGAAACCCGGGAACGCCTGGGCCGCATCTGGCATGGCTTGGCTCCCATCTTCTCTGCGGACGACATGGCCGGGGCCGTGACCCAGGCCTGGGAACTGGCCGACCCCGGGGACGTGGTGCTCCTGTCGCCGGCCTGCGCCAGTTTTGACATGTACCGGGATTATGCCCACCGTGGTCAAACCTTTCAACGCGTGGTAAGGGAGCTTGAACATGCACAAAGAGGCTAATGCTCAGGCCGCGGCGCCGGTCCACTACGACCAGATCCTCCAGATCGCCGCTTACTCCCTGTTGGCCCTGGGGATGACCATGATCTTCATCTCCAGCACCGTCATGGCCCAGTCCCAGTATAACGACGCCTATTACTTCATTAAGCGCCAGGGCATTTACGCCTTCCTGGGCCTGGGGGCCCTCCTTCTGGGTCGCGCCATTGACTACCACAACTATAAGCGCTGGGTTTACCACATCATCCTGATTTCCCTGGTTTCCCTGGTCTTGGTCTTTCTGCCGGGCATCGGCGGCAAGGTCCGGGGCGCGGCCCGCTGGCTCCGCCTGGGGCCCCTGACCCTCCAGCCCTCGGAGTTCGCCAAGCTGGCCGTGGTCCTGTTCCTGGCTTACTCCCTGGCTCGGAAGCAGGAGAAGATGAAATATTTCGCCATCGGCTTCCTGCCCCACATGTTGGTGGCCGGTCTCTTCATTGCCCTGATCCTCAAAGAACCGGACTTCGGCACATCCGTCACGTTGCTGATCATTGTCTTCACCATGCTCTTTGTGGGCGGCACCCGCCTCACCCATATCCTCCTGGCTATGAGCGCCTGCATCCCCCTGGGCGTCCTGATGGTGCTGAGGGACCCGAAAAAGTTCGCCCGGATCCTGTCCTTCCTGGATCCATGGAAGCACGGCCAGGATGTGGGCTATCAGCTCAAGCAGGCCTTGCTCGCCATCGGCTCCGGAGGCTTGTGGGGCCTGGGCCCCGGCCAGAGCCGCGCCAAGCTTTTCTACCTGCCGGACTGCCACACCGATTTCATCCTGGCCATCTTCAGTGAAGAGATGGGGTTTTTGGGGGTCCTGCTGGTGCTGTCTCTCTTCGCCATCGTCATCTGCCGGGGGCTGCGCTTAAGCCTCAAGGCCCCGGATACCTTCGGCTCCTATCTGGCCCTGGGCCTGACGCTGATGATCGGCCTGCCGGCCCTCATCAACATGGGCGTAGTAAGCGGCATCCTGCCCACCAAGGGGCTGTCCCTGCCTTTCCTCAGCTACGGGGGCTCGGGGCTGCTGGTCAACCTTCTGGCGGTGGGCATTCTGTTGAATATCAGCCGCCAGGTGAAGTTTCCCCAGGGAGCGTCTCCTCAGGTCGCCAAAGCTCCCAAACCGCCGGTGGCGCCGGAAAGCTGAGAGTACCGCGTAAATGGACATTACCGGGTTAAAGGGTGATTTTTTTATTCATAAAATAGTGATCAAGCGGAATCTTGCAGGAGGTCCCTCTTTTATCCCCTCGCCCCCATCTTGGGGAGAGGATTAAGGTGAGGGGGAGCAGGGGGTGCATGATGCGAAACCCCAAGGATCTCAGGGTGGTAATCGCCGCGGGCGGCACCGGCGGGCACCTGTTTCCCGGCATCGCCGTGGCCCAGGAATTTCAGCAGCGCCATCAGGCCGTGGTCACCTTTCTCACCACCCCCAAGGCAGTGACCACTCAGATTCTGGAGCGCTACGGTTTTGCCTGGGAGGCCGTCTCCTGCCGGGCCTTGCAGGGCGAAGGACTATTTAGCCGGGGACGCACCCTCCTGGGACTGCCGGGCGCCGTACTGGCGGCCCGGTCCTGCCTCAAGGCCCTCAAACCCGACCTGATCCTGGGCCTGGGGGGGCATTCCGCCGGGCCGGTGGGCCTGGCCGCCTGGCTCCTGGGACTCCCCCTCGCCCTCCATGAACAAAACGCCATTCCCGGGGCCACCAACCGCTATTTGGCCCGCTGCGCCCGCCGCATCTTCGTATCCTTTCCCGCCAGCCGGAATTTTTTCCCCCCCGGTCGCTGCCTCTGGACCGGCAATCCCATCCGGCCGGAATTTTTCGCACCCGGCGAGCCCCGGGCGGACTCCCCCTTTACGGTGATGATCACCGGGGGCAGCCAGGGGGCGCATCATCTCAATATGGAGGTGCTGGCCGGTTTGCCTCTCCTGGCAGGTTTAAAAGACCGCTTGCATTTCCTGCACCTGCCCGGCGACGCCGATCAGGAGGCCGTGGCCGCGGGGTACCGGGACCACGGTTTTGCCGCTGAAGTAACGGCCTTCACCCCGGAGGTGGCCGCCTGGATGCGCCGGGCCCACCTCCTGGTCTGCCGGGCCGGGGCATCCACCCTGGCCGAACTCACCGCAGTGGGCCGGGCCGCCATCCTGGTGCCCTACCCCTTCGCGGCCAATAACCATCAGGAATTTAACGCCCGGTTCCTGGCTGAGGCCGGGGCCGGAGAAATAATCTTAAATAAAGATTTTACCGGAGAGATTTTCGCTGGTAAGATTAATCAGTTCCTCACCGAACCTGAACATCTGGCGCAGATGGAAGAGGCCAGCCGCAAACTGGCGAAACCAGAGGCGGCCAAGGAGATCGTGGAGGGGTGTATGGAGTTGATAAAAATTTAGGAAAACGACTGGCTTCGGGGAGTGGCGATTTTAGGTGGTTTGCCAATTTTACGCCACCCTCCCCTAACCCCTCCCATCAAGGGAAGGGAAAATGATTGAGAAATAATGACATAAAATTATCAACAATTATTTGGAAGGAAAGGAAATACATTGCCATTTCCGATAAAATACCACCCTCTAAATATTTCGAAAATGTTTTTATGGAATGTGTTGATGAATTTTTAGACCAATATACATTTGCTAATCGTTAAAATGCATTTATGAAGGGTGGGCACCACCCACCATAATTCCTTAGGGATAATTTCATTAATACATGGCGTTTGCATGTCTAACAACGCGTTAACAACTGAATTTACCTGCCACTTCATCGGCGTCGGCGGCATCGGTATGAGCGGCCTGGCGGAACTGTTGGTGCGCCAGGGGCACCGGGTCAGCGGCTCGGATCTGGCCGCGGGCGCCATCACCCGCCGCCTTCAGAGCCTGGGGGTTCGCGTCCATCTGGGCCACCGCGCCGAAAACCTGGCAGACGCGGCCGTGGTGGTCCATTCCACCGCGGTCAAAGAGGACAATCCCGAGCTGGCCGCGGCCAGGGCCCGGGGCCTTACGGTGCTGCGCCGGGGCGAACTCCTGGCTCGCCTCATGGCGGGGCACTTCCAGATAGCCGTCACCGGGGCCCACGGCAAGACCTCCACCACCGCCATGACCGCTGCGGTCCTGCGCGCCGGTGGGCTGGACCCCACCGTGGTGGTGGGGGCCCTCTGGGATAATCTGGGCTCCAACGCCATCCTGGGGCGGGGCGAGTACTTCGTGGCCGAAGCCGACGAGTCCGACTCCTCCTTCACCTTCCTCTCCCCCCAGATCAGCATCATCACCAACTTGGACCGGGAACACCTGGACCACTACCGCGATTTGGCCCACATTCAGGAGACCTTTGCCGGCTACGTCTCCCGCCTGCCGGCCGGCGCCCGGGTGGTGGCCTGGGGCGATGACCCGCATCTGGCCCCGATCCTGCGGGACTGCCCCCACCAGGTGCTGACCTATAGCTTGAGGCCCGAATCCGCTGATTTTTACGCCACCGACCTGACGCCTCAGGGGTTGGGCTATCGCTTCCGCCTGTGGCGCCGGGGCCAGACCCTGGGAACTGTGACCCTACCCCTGGCGGGGTCCCATTACGTCCTCAACGCCATGGCCGCCTGCGTGGTGGGGAGCCTGTTGGGGCTGGATTTTCCCGCCTGCCGGCAAGGCCTCAATAACCTGGGCCAGATTCACCGTCGTTGCGAGGTCAAGGGGGAGGCCGGTGGCATCCTGGTAATGGATGATTACGGCCATCACCCCACGGAGATTCGCTCCACCCTCACCGGCCTGGCCCAGGCCTTTCCCGATCGCCGCCTGGTGGTGGCCTTCCAGCCCCATCGCTACAGCCGCACCCGGGCCTTGCTGCCGGAATTTTTTCCCGTCTTCGCCCAGGCCCAGATGGTCTTCATCACTGAAATCTACGCCGCCGGTGAGTCCCGTCCCAACGGGCTTTCCGGCCGGTCCGTCTATGAAGGCATCCGCAAGAGCGGCCACCCAGAGGTGCATTTCATTGAAGAAAAAGCGGTGAAGGCCGATTATATCCTCAACCATCTCAACGCCGGGGATATGGTCCTCACTTTGGGGGCCGGAGATATCTGGAAGACCGGGGAAGAGCTGTTGGCCCGTCTCCAAGGCCAGGGCGCGGGTGTAAAGGTCGGCTGCCCATGAAAAAAAGCACCGTGCGCCATCCCTCCCGCCTCGCCCCCCAGCGCCCGGTGCGCAAATCGCGCCTGATTCCCCGCACCCGCTCCCAGAACAGCTACCGCCGCAACCGCCTCAAGGGCGAGTCGCGAAAAATCTGGCTCCGCGGCCTGGCCTGGATTTTCGGGCTCCTGACGCTGGCCGGTCTCTGCCTGGGTTTGGTGATGGTGTACCATCAACTCTTGACCAGTTCGGCGTTTTGCATTAAAGATATCAACGATATCGAGATTGAGGGATCCAGGCGTCTGTCTCGCGGCGTGGTGCTGCAACAGGCCAATATCAGCCCTGGTCTCAACCTCCTGGCCGTCCGGCCGGGCCGGGTCGAACGGGCCTTGGTCGCCCATCCTTGGATCGCCAAGGCCGAGGTGTCCAGGAAGTGGCCCCACAGCCTCCATCTCCGCATTCAGGAACGGGACCCCATAGCCTTGGTCCAGATCGGCGAAGAGTTATATTATACGGATCATGAGGGGAATCTCTTTAAACCCCTGTCCCCCGGGGATCCCCACAATTTTCCGGTCATTACAGGCTTGAAGCCTGAACAATTCCAGCATCCGGCCGAGGCCGTGCCTGAGATAGTAACCCAGGCCTTTCAGTTATTGGAAGTCCTGAAAAAAACTCCACCTCCCCTCAATCTGGAGAATGTCTCCGAGGTGCACGTGGACCTGGAACGGGGCTTCACCCTCTACGCCAACGGGCTGGGGTCCGCTCTGGATCTGGGATTCAAGGATTATTCGGAAAAATTACAGAAATTCGCCCAGTTATGGCCTGTATTAGTTAACAAGGGCTTGGTGGCCAAGGTTGGGCGCATCAACCTCAACTATCCCCGCAGGGCGCTGGTCACTCTGAAGGGGGTAGAAGAAAACCCATAGGATAGAATCGTGCCTCAAGACCTCATTGTCGGTTTGGACATTGGCACCACCAAGATTTGCGCCGTGGTGGGCGAAGTGCGGGACCAGCAGGTGGATATCGTTGGATTGGGCTCGGCGCCCACCGCCGGCGGTCTACGCAAAGGGGTGGTGGTAAATATTGAAAACACCGTCCGCGCCATCCGTCGCGCCGTGGAAGAAGCCGAAACCATGGCCGGCTGCGAGATTCGCTCGGTTTACGCCGGGGTCGGCGGCGGCCAGACCAAGGTTATCAACAGCCAGGGGATCATCGCCATCAAGGACCGGGAAGTGACCCCGGCCGACATGGAGCGGGTCATCGATACCGCCCGCACCGTGGCCATCCCCTCGGACCGGGAAGTCATCCATACCCTGGTCCAGGACTTCTTGATAGACGGCCAGGACGGCATCAAAGACCCGGTGGGCATCCACGGAGTGCGCCTCGAATGCAAGGTCCATATCGTCACCGGCGCCGTGACCTCCCTGAACAATATTATGAAGTGCGCCAACCGGGCCGGTCTGGAAGTGAACGGCATCGCCTTGCAAAGCCTCGCCGCGGGGGAAGCTGTGCTCACCGACGAAGAGAAGGAGTTGGGAGTAGCCCTCGTCGATTTCGGCGGCGGCACCACCGATTTGGCCATCTTTGCCGAAAACGCCCTGCGCCATAATTTCGTCCTGCCGGTGGGTGGCAACAACCTGACCAACGACATCGCCGTGGGGTTGCCCACCTCCCTGACCCATGCCGAAGAACTGAAGAAACATTACGGGGCCTGTCTCAATGCCCTGACCGACCCGGATGAACTCCTGGAAGTCCCGGGCCTCACCGGCCGGGAAACCCAGAGCATGCCCCGCAACCGCCTGGCCGAGATCATCCACATGCGGGTAGCGGAAATTTTGAATCTTCTGGCCAAAGAGATTCAGCGGGCCCGGTTCATCCATCCCCTCCATTCAGGCGCAGTCCTCGTCGGGGGCACGGCCATGGTGGACGGCCTGGCGGAACTGGCCGGCGAAACTTTTGGCATGCACACCCGTATCGGCTATCCCATGGGCGTCAGCGGCCTTATCGATGTCATCCACGACCCCTCCTACGCCACCGGGGTGGGCCTGGTGCTCTACGGCTTTCGGTCCCAACAAAAGACCCAGCACTCCCCCGACCGCTGGTCCAGCGGCGGCGGCCGCTGGTCCAACCGCTCCTACGGTGGGGGCTTCATGGCCAAGATCAAAAAATGGTTCCGCGAAGTGGTATGA
>JBAZKX010000095.1:0-7468 GCA_041650575.1 Desulfobaccales bacterium | reverse complement strand
CCAGCATGATGATCAGGACTCGCTGCTTCATGGCGGCTTCTCCTTTGTTAACCGGCCACTTCTGCGTAAAAACTACGCGATAACTTCCCTTCCGTCGTTACTCCAACTTGCCTCAAAGCCCAAGCGTCGGGGCGTCACCTCAATAACCGGTGTCAGGGGGCGCCATCTCCCTGGCGGGAGCCGCAGGCGGCGCCACTTCCCGGATGGGAGTCGGAGCCGGCGGAACCCGCCGGGGCGGGTTCGTCTCTTCCAACCCGACTTTCTCTTTCATCTGATTGGTGATCCGGGCCCCTTCTTCTATATTACTTATGATATGGGGAGTAATCAAGACTATGAGTTCGGTTTTTTGCTTACTGACCCCTTGAGACCCGAACAACGGCCCTAGAATGGGCATTTTGCGCAGACCCGGGATGCCGGCTGAGGTCACGGTCTTATCTTCCCGGATGAGCCCCCCCAGCACAATGGTCTGATTGTCTTTGGTGATGAGCGAAGTCTTGGCCTGGCGGACGGTAAAGGTGGGGGAACCGCTGACCCCTGTGCTGGTGCCCGCGGCATCGCTCACTTCTTGGGCGATCTCGAGGGTGACCAGGCCCTTGGCATTGATCTGGGGCTTTACCGATAAGATGATGCCGGTGCTGCGATACTGGACCGTGGAAGTCTGAAAAGAAGTTTGTTGGCTGATCAAGGGTACCGACTGGGAGGTGAGAATCGGCACATCCTGCCCGATCATGATGCGGGCTTCCTGGTTGTTGGCGGCCATGATGTGGGGCGAGGCGAGAATATCCACCCGGCCCTCCGAGGCCAGGAGATTGATTATGCCTTTCAATTTATTCACGGTGTCCAGGGCCACAAAGGTGAGGCCGCCGGCGGTGTTAAACGCGGCAGACGCGCCGCTGACGACATCCACGCCCGGAATAGCCCCTGCTCCGAGGGTGGTAAAGGGATTGGTAACGGTAGTAGTGGTGCCGGTAGTATTGGGCGCGATGGTAGTGGAGGTGCCGGTGGAGCTGGTGACCAAAACTCCGGTGGGTTGGGCCGTGGCGGCGGGTTGAGTGGCGGTGGTAACCTGCGACTGAGCCGGGACGCCGCCCAAGAGAAATTCGATGCCGTATTTCAGGTCGTCGGTGAGGCGGATTTCCGCCACCAGGACCTCGTTTAAGACCTGGCGGGGTATGATGTCCAACTCTTTGAGCAGCCGGGAGATGATATTCCACTCATGGGGCGGCGCCACCACCACCAGGAGATTGTTTTCTTCGTCCGGGATGACCCTCACCCCTTCTTTGAGACTGGCACCCTGGGCGGCCCCTTCCGAGCCCACGGCCCGCTCCTTTAAACCAGAAGCGCCGGCGGCCAGCGCCCCTCCCGGCGTCCCGGTTCCGGAAGCCATGCCGCCCAGGCCGCCAAAACCGCCGCCGCCGGCCGCCCCGGTCCCACCGGCCGCCCCGCCCATGCCGCCGGTCTGGCCCATCCCGCCTTGCATGCCGCCGGAGCCCCCGAGGGCGCCTCCGCCACCCATGCCCATGCCCGCGCCCATGCCGCCCCCAGTCTCGGGTTTAGTCTCTTTGATTTTGGGAGCGGCCGCGGTGCCGCCATAGACCTGGGTCAAGATATCGGCCAGGTTCTTGGCCTTGTAATTCTCCACATTGTAAATATGGATATTGGACAGCAGATCGGTTTTCAGGTCCAATTCCTTGACCCAATAGAGGGCCCGGTCCATCAGAGGCGCGGAGGAAGACACGATCATCACTGAGTTGAGGCGGCTCACCGGAAAAAAACTGACCCCGAATTTGTCTTTTTCCTTGGCGGCCAGGGTGCCGTAAGCCGAAAAAATGGTTTCCACTTCCTTGATGATTTCCCCGGGGTCGGTATTGTGCACCCTGAGCACCCGCACCCGGGTTTGAGCCAGGCCCCTGGAGTCGATGAGATGGACCAGTTGCAGTAATTTATCCAGATTGTCGGGACTATCCACCAGAACGATGGAATTATGGGCCGCCTGGGAGACGTTGCCCGCCGGAGAGAGCAGGGGCTTCAGCGCTTCAACGGCTTCCTTGACCGGCGTCTGCTCCAGGAAGACCACCTGGGCTCTCATGCCCGCGGGCACCGCCCCCTGGCTATATACCGGCATCCCCCGGGTGGCGGCTTTTTCCTGCGGGACGATACTATACAGGTCGCGATTCTTGATGATGGTGGCGCCGTTGATGGTGAGCAGCGCCTCCATGATGCCCATCAGGTCACTCTGGCTCAACTTGCCGGTGGCATGCACGTTCACCGTGCCCTTGATGCGGGGATCGATGGAATAATTGATGCCCATGGTGTCGGCCAGAACCCGGATGGCTTCCACGAGATCGGCATTCCTCAAATTAAGATCAATGGGATAGACTTTCTCACCGGCAGGGGGTTTCCGGCGGGTTACCGGAATTTTTTTGAGGCGGGCCGTATAACGTTCGATGCCACGTTCGTCCAGGCCAAATTCATCGGCCACGGGAGGTTTGGCTTTTTTGGCATATTTGGCATAAACGGGTTCCGGTCTGGGCGGCGCGGTCACGACTTGCACCGGGAGACGGCGGGGCGCCGGGGAAGGAGGCGTCGCCACCTCGGTGGAAGCACACCCGCAGACTTCAACGATCAGGGACAATATCAGCATACCCAGAAGTCCCCGGATGGACGCGGGCCTGAACCCAGACGAGAAACATGGTTTCTTGGTCATTTGGAACCCTTTATTCAGGGAAATTTAGCGTTACTTTACCCTCTTTGCCCAGGAAGACAACGACATTATTGGCAATTTCCAGCACCTTAAAATCGCCCCACTGGTCGCCGAGAAACACTACTTCGGCCACCGCTTCTCCAGGTTTCTTGACGTTCTTGCCCCCGATCAGGGCCGCCCGGGTGTTGCCGACGATCATGATGCCCATGAGTTGCCGTCCTTCCAGGGTATTTTGACCTTTGCCGGCTCCACCCTCGGGAGATGGTCCGGTGCGCTCCGGGCTGAACAGGTTTTTGCTGGCCACCACGGTAAACTGGTTCAGGGGTTGCTCATCCCGGAGTCTCGGAGCGGTGGGCACTTGGGGACCCTTGTCCGCCCGGGATTGGGCCGGCGGTTCCTTGGTATTCCACCAGAGATTGATCGTGGCAAGGAAGAGAAGGGCTATGCCCGCCAGAAGCAGGATATTCCAGAGATTGAGGTTCCGGCGGCCCATCAACTGGCCACTCCCTTGTTTATGACCCCGGAAATCACCATATTTATTTGTAATAAAACCTCGTTCTTCTCGCCTTTCTGCCAGCGCGGGGCATTAATATCCATTTCCGGGATAAACAAGAGTTTCTTATGATGCTCCAGATGATACAGGATAATCAGCACTTGATCTATGCTGCCGTTAAATTGCACCTGCACCGGGACTTCCAGGTAAGGGCCGGCCTCCCGGGACGGCATGATCTTGGTGCTGGTCAATTGGACCCCGTGTTCCCGGGCCAGTTTCTTGATAATCTCTTGCAGGTCCGAGGCTGCCACCGCGGCGTTGCCGCCGGAGAGAAACTGGTTTCCGGCATTGGCCAGCGCGGCCTTCATAGTCTGGTTGGCTTGGGCGACCCTGGCTTTGTTGGCGATCAGCCCCTGATATTTAACCAGGATCTGACGCTGGCGGGTCAACTCCTGGGTCCAGGAATCCGACAGGTTCAGCAGGGGATTCACGATCACCAGATAAAATAGGAGCAGCGCCAGCCCTCCCAACAGGAGCCAGGCCAGGCGTCGATGCTCCGGCGACAACCCCTTAAGGAGTTGGTTCCAGGACTCTAATCTCTGCCTTAATTTTAAAATTATCGAGTTTGCTTGCATCGGTAACTATGGGTGACGCGAATTCAGTCTTGTTAATCCAGCCGGATTTTTCCAGCAGGGGGATTAATTCCGAAGCCGACTGCGACAAGCCGCTGATCTCCAGGTTCTGCTTGTGGATCCGCAGCGTAAACAGATAGGTATTGTCGGGAATCAGCCGGGTCAAATTCCTCAAGATCTGGAGCTTATCCGGCGTTGCCCCGATTTTGCGCATGCTCTCCATCTGCTTGGCCAGGTTGCGGCTTTCCGTCAGCAGGCCCTCCACTACCCTGGCTTCGGGAGTTATGCGGACAATCTGGCGATTCACCTGGTAGAGCGCCACGCGTTTCTGGACCAGGGCGCTGCCGGACCAGAGGAGCACCAGGCCCAGAAACACCAGGAGCAAGATCGTGGTGGTAGAAAATCTGCCAATCTTAACCGGAGCCCTCTCCTCCGGGAGAAGCAGGTTCATCTCCAGAGGCAGCTTTCCCAGGCAGGAAAGCGCCGCCCCCACCGCGGGCAGGCCCTCTTCCCGGTCCGCTTCCGGTAACGGCTTTTCCAGGACGAAATTAGTGGGATAAGTAATGTCGAACTCATACTTTTGCAAGGCGCCCACCTTGAAATCCGCGCCGCCGTCACCATAAACGCACAGACCCTGGGGAGCCTTGCCGCCCTCCATGGCCTGATCGATGGCGGCCACCAGTTCCCGGGTGAGTTCCTTGCCCTTAAGCCTTTGCCGATGGTTGAAGCTCCACATCGACCCTTGGTGAATGTGCGTCAGTTCAAAAGAGCCGGTTTCCAGATGGAGAAGCAGCCAGGAAGGCGGCATCTTTTTGCTGCCCAGTAAAGCAAAGGCGTTGCCGGCCGCCAGGGGGGCCACGGTCAGCCATGAGGGCTTGAGAGTCGCTTCGGTCAACAGATCCAGACAAGGGCTGACCCGGGATCTGGGCAGGGCGATGATCATCAGGTGGATCTCGGTTTCGGTCTCCTCCTGGACCTGAAAACCATGGTACAGCTCTTCCCGGGGCAACGGCATAAACCGGTCCAGTTCATAAGCCACCACCTGGGCCAGGTTTTCCGCCGCGGCCAGGGGCAGGGTGGCCCGCCGAAAAAAGGCCAGCTCGGAGCTTACCGCCACGCTGACGGGGCAGGACGCCAGACCCCAGGCGGGGATGATGCCGCCGAGGGCGGCGGCCAGGTCTTCACGCGAGCCGGTGGGAGAGGGCAGCCGCGTGACCTGCTGCACCTGAATCCCGGTCAGGCTTTTCCGGACATGGGCCAGGATCAAGTCCTGCTTATCCAGATAGACGCCGAGAGAGTCCGTCTCCGACAGCAGCATGGATCCCAGGTTT
The DNA here is from genome assembly GCA_041650575.1 of Desulfobaccales bacterium. Classification (GTDB taxonomy): domain Bacteria; phylum Desulfobacterota; class Desulfobaccia; order Desulfobaccales; family 0-14-0-80-60-11; genus 0-14-0-80-60-11. Next base: position 2,308 of record JBAZKX010000095.1, on the reverse strand, counting down.
TCCCACCACTGGCTTGCTTTTCCAATCATGTTCATCTTCAGATCCGTAACTTTATCCCGGAAAGTCATCCACCCAGTTCAAGATATCCCAAGGTCGCGGCGCGGTCACATTAATCCGCACTATGGCTTTGATGGTATGACGTCCCTGACCATTCTTTACCATGCCCGTCGATTTTATGGTAAAAAAAGGCGACATATTAAAACCAAAGCCCGTCATTTGATCCGGCAGGTTCACATTATATTGGGCGATAGCTTGCATATTAACAATGGGCGCGGTCTGCCGGGTGGTGATGATGAGGTTGGCCACCTCCGGGGGAATTCCCAGGGACGCCAATACTTCCCGGGGCGCAGTATTGATGTTGACGGCATTGCCGGTTTGCTGCACGGTCAGCCACTCCCCCAGGCGATAGATGTTGGGAACGCCTTCAAAGCCGCGCACCCAGGCCAGCTCCTCCACCGTCTCAAACAGGCCGTTCTTCGAAACATAAGGCGGGTCCAGCCTCAGATAATAAGCGCTCTTGGCCCCGTAGGGCAGGGGCTGGTCGCCTCTGGTGCGCCAATCCTGAATAGATTCAATCATGGTGCGAATCTTCAGCTCCGAAAACCCCAGCAGCGTTAACAGCCGCCGCAAGGTCGCTTCGGGAGCCCGGTTTAGATTAATTTTCCCCCCCTCATCTGCCAGACGTACTTCGGCGCGGCCCTCCGGCAACTGGAGGACATGGGGGTTCCCGTCCGGCGGCCAGCCGGTCTCCTGGTTATTGCCGAGGCCCCCCATCGATGAACCCGGGAGCTGGGACATAGTCTCGGTAGCTTTAGCGGCCACTAATTTCCCCAGGGCATAGTAAACCCCGGCTTCGGCCAAACGCCGGTTTTGGCGCTCTTCCCGGAAGTTGGCGGCCAACTTGAGTTCTGTCCGCCACTCCTGGCTCCAGCTCAGCACCAGGACGCTGATCAGCGCCAGGACCAGAAGGACCAGCAGCAGGACGACGCCTTGCTCCGACGCCGCCAGGCTTCCGGAGGCCACACTACTTCGGCGCATTCGTCGTGTTAGCCACATGGATAGGAATGAGTAACTCCAAAGGTTGATGGCCTTCCGGCTGTAAGGTCACCTTCACCCAGTCCGGAAGACCCCGCCGCTTGGGCCCATCCCAGGACTGAAATTCTTCACCGCCGACCCCATAGGCAAAGTGGGCCGAAGTCAGGTTGCCAATGAGGACCTGCCTAACCTCCACCCCTTCGGGGTCGCGATACCAGTTGACATTCTTAGTCTGTTCCACCGCGACGACGCCCTTGCCGGCATCGTCCTGGCCCACCAGGATACGCCAGTGGTAAATTCCCCCCAAATTATAAGCCTCCAGGGGCACCAGGGTAAAAAACCGCATCTGCGTGGAATCGCCGGTAAAGTAGTTCTTATTGGCCAAGGATCCCGTAACCGCAGAGGCCAGAGACCGTTCCAGAAAGGTTTGGCCCACCCTGAGGCCCTGGAGATACTCCCCGGCCGACTGGTCCCGCGTCATAGCCTTGATGGTCAGATTCAGCGAGGTATAGGCCACCAGCGTCAGCAAACTCGTGAGCGCCAGAGCGATCATCAACTCCAGCAAGGTGAACCCGGCGTTTCCCTGGTGTGAGGCCATAACTTATTTATTCAGGGTCCCGCTTCTGGCCGTGGTGAGTACCAGAGATTTATTGGCCCCCCGTTCTTTCCAAAGAACGGTCACCTGAATCAGAGAGCAGAACAGTTGCTTAAAACGAAACGGTGTTGATATCTGGAACTGGGGAGTAATGTTCACCTTATAGTCATAAAGGCCTTCACGCCCCTGATAAGTGCCGCCGGTCAGGCTATTCAGCTCACAGTTTTCCTGGAGCACTTTTTCGGCCACCAGGATGGCCTGGGTGTGATTCCAACTGGCTTCCCGGGTGCGGATGGTGGCGGTCAGGACTTGCAGCAGCACCAGGAGCACCAGCCCCATCAGCGTGGTGGCCACCAGAACTTCCAGCAGCGTGAAGCCCGCGGGGCCGCCCTGGTCAACCGCTCTTGTTCGTCCCATACTTCCCAAATCCCGTCCCCTGCCGCCTTTTATTGCCGGATGGCTTTAAGGCTAACCTTGCCGGTAATCACGGCCACATCCAGAAGGTGGCGCAGTCCCCCGGACTCCACCAGCACCAGTTTGCCGCCGGTGGAACTGCCGTCGCCGTAAAAGGCCACGTAACCCTGCTGTCTTTCCGGGCCTTGCCAAACCAGCCGCGCGTCGGTCAGACGCAGGCCGTTAAGTTCCCCCAGGCGGGGAGAACCTTCCAAGCGGTAGCGG
>JBAZKX010000094.1:0-7470 GCA_041650575.1 Desulfobaccales bacterium | reverse complement strand
TTTTCGAAGTTTTCTGGGTTGATCCGGGTGGCGCCACATCCTGCCAGCGCGAAGGCTATCAGCACCAGCACCACCCACACGCCGATTTTGGTTGATTGGGGTATCTTCATGGAATTCCTCCAGAATAAGAATAGCTGCAAGCGGTCGGCGATCAGCGGCCTCTGACACTCAGACGCTGAGGCTTAATCCATCTTCGGCCCGCAGGATGTCGCCCTTAAACTCCTGGGCCGCCAGGGCCACCACGTCCACGTCATCGCAGGGCGGGTAAAAGTGGGTCAGGAGCAACCGGGGCACTCCGGCCCGGGCCGCCAAGCGCCCGGCTTCCCGGGGAGTGAGGTGCCCCGGGACTTTGAGGGGATTGGCGGCTTCCAGCACCAGTAGATCCGCCCCCCCGGCCAGGTCCACCAAAGAGTCGCTGACATCCGTATCCCCGGAATAGACCAGAGACCGGCCCCCGGCCTCCACCCGGTAGGCCAGGCTGCCGGCGGCATGATCGGTGGGGGCGCTCTTGATCACCAGGCCCTCGGCCCTGACTTCATCCGGACCGTCGGCTGAGAGTTCCCTGAGGTCCATGAGGCCCGGAGGCGGCTCTACCCAGCCGGAGAAGGCCTCCTTGAGCAGGTCGTGAAACCGGGCAAAGCCCCGGGCGGCCAGGAGCCGGAAGGGCTGCCGCCGCGTATAGCCCAGGGCGTACCGGGTGGCGAACAAAAAAGGGATCACATCCCCCACGTGGTCGGGATGGAGGTGGGTCAGGGCCAGGACGTCGATATCCGAGAAATTGAAGCCATGGCGCAGCAGGGCCCGCAGGCTGCCTGATCCCAGGTCCAGGACCACCAGACAGCCCCCGGCCTTGACCGCCAGGCACGGCGAGCCCCTCCGCAGAGAAGGCACGCCGGTGCCGGACCCGATGACGGTCAGTTCCATGGCCTTCTGTCTCTCCTAAATTATTCTATAATCGCAACTTCCTTAAAACCTTCGCCGGGAAGAAAAGATCCTCTCTTTTCGCCTCTTCCCCTTTTCCCCCTCTTTTAGGCCCCGTCCACGTTGCTCATCTGCGTGACGTAGAACCAGTCTTCGGGGAGCGTCAGGTAATTGTGCATGTCCATCAGGGTGAGGTAGTGGCCCCGCTCTTCATGGGCCACGCTCATGAAAAAGCGCCGGGCCAGGGGATTGTTAGTTTCCTTGGCCAGCTTGGTGTAATAGTCGATGGAGCACTCCTCCATCTTGATGCCGGTCTTCAACGCCTGGAGATCGTCGGTGCCGCCGGTGCCCTGCTCATCTTTGGTCATGGCCATGACACAGACATAGGGCTCATGTTCGGGCGGTTTAAAGGCCGCCATGGGCTCGGTCCAGCCCGGGTCCTTCTCCAGGCTCCGGTAGATCTCATTGAATTTTTCGATATGGTATTTTTCCGACTCCGCCAGGTACTCCATGATCTCCCGGACCCCGGGGCTCTTGACTTTCTTGGCCGCCTCCAGATAGAACTGGCGGCCCTCGATCTCCATCTGCACCGCGTCTTTCAAGGCCTTCAGCATATATTCCTGCACTTTCATGGTCGGTATCTCCCTTACAGCGTCTTTCGTGGTGAGGCCGGGCCGCTGATAACCCCATTAACGTACCCTAACTCAACATAAGGTCCTCATTTCACCTTGTCAATCATGCCCGGCGCGGCCGGCCCCGGCTGCCAGAAAAACGCAGGGCCGGCAATAACCGGCCCTGCGTTTCCAAATCTGCTGGATATTTCAGATTGATTAGTTCTCCGTGAACCTCCGCCGCAGACCCGCCAGGCCCAACAAACCGGAGCCCAGGAGCATGAGGGTGGAAGGTAAAGGAATGACCACGGCCTCATTGATGATGTGGCCGCCACCCAGCCAGGCTTGTCCGTCATCAAGTATGGTTACCAGATGGATCCCCTCGCCGGGTTTCATGGTGTACAGGTTCAGTAGGTTCAGGTTCAACGTGGTGTCCGCCGCCACCGACAGTGAGTCCACATACAGGGCCTCGGCAACGTCAAGACCCCGGTTGCCGTTGTCGTAGGCATCCTGCAGGTAGGCGTAGGTGCTGAGTTCCGTCAGGCTCAACTTCTCCAGGTGGAAGTTGGAGGCAAAGCCTGCCGCGATCAATCCCATATCCTCACCCCCCACCTCCAGGGACTGCATGCCGCCGCCACCGCCGCCGCCGCTCATCTGCAGGCGGAAGCCGTTGCCGCTGTTCCACTTGGATTCGTCGGTCTGGGTGAAGGAGAAGTTCTTCGTGAGGTTGAAGGTGCGGACGCTACCCCCGATCAGGGCGCCGCTGCCCAGCATCTCGAAGTTGCCGGTGTGGACGTCGTAGCCCGCCAGGTTCAGGGTGGCGCCGCCGGCCACGGACACCTTGCCGTTGCCGGTGATAGAGCGTTCCACGTACAACGTGCCGTTCTTGGCGGCAATAGTGCCGTTGTTGGTGATGGCGGCCTGGATGTGGCCTTTACCTTCGATGCTGCTGCCAGCTTCGGTGGCGAAGCCGGTCCCCTGGAGGTAGTTGTTGCCGTTCCCGGCCAGATCCACGGTACTGCCACCCGCCAGGGTGGCCACGGAGCCGTTGGCAGTGAGATAGGTGGCCCAACCGGTCCCCTGGAGCTCCACCTTGCCCCCGGTGAGACTGGGAGCCGTGCCGCCGTCCGCGGTGAGATACAGGGTCCGGCCGTCGGTGACATTGATTTGGGCGCCGGCGGCGAGATTAGCGGCGCCGTACAGATAGCTGTTGTTGAACCTCACCTCCGTGGTCCCGGTCCCCAGGTTGGGGTTATACAGAGCCGCGGCATCCAGCCTGACGAGACCACCGTCGGGGTTGATCTGCCCCGCGCCGACCCGTCTCACCGTGGTGCTGAAAAGGTTCAACAACTGGCCGCCCGCGCTCAGGATGCCGCTGTTGTTCACGGTGTCGCCGCTGAATTGCAACTCTCCGTCTCTGGCCCGGATGGTGCCCTTGTTGGTCATAGGGGCATTGATGGTGCCCCGGCCCTCGATGAGGTTGCCGGTGTCATTGATGAACCCGGTACCCGAGAGGTAGTTATTGCCGGTGCCGGCCAGGTCCACCGGGGTGTTTAAGGTGGCCACGGAACCGTTGGCATAAAGATAGGTGGCCCAACCGCTCCCCTGGAGCTGCACTGCGCCCCCGCTGAGGCTGGGAGCCGTGCCGCCGTCCGCGACGAGGTACAGGTAGCGCTGGTCGGTGATATTGATTCGGGCGCCGGCGTCGAGATTAGCCGCGCCGTACAGATAGCTGTTGTTGAACCTCACCTCCGTAGTCCCGGCCCCCAGGTTGGGGTTATACAGCCTGGTGGCATCGAGCCTGACGGTGCCGCCGTCGGGGTTGATCCAGGCTGCGCCGATCCGGTTCACCGTGGTGCTGTAGAGGTGCAACAACTGGCCGTTGGCGCTGAGAGTGCCGCTATTGTCCACGGTGACGCCGCTGAATTCCAATTCCCCGTCTTTGGCCCTAATGGTGCCCCTGTTGGTCATGGGGGCATTGATGATGCCCCGGCCTTCGATGAGGTTGCCGGTGTCATTGATGAACCCGGTCCCCGAGAGATAATTTATCCCGGGTCCGCTGCCGGCCATCACCACCTTGCTCTGTAAGGTGGCCACGCTGCTGTTGGCATAAAGATAGGTCGCCCAGCCGGTGCCCTGGAGTTCGATAGCGCCGCCGCTGACGAGATTCGTTCCGGCATCCGCGACGAGGTGCAGGGTCCGGCCATCCGTGACATTGATTTGGGCGCCGGCGTCGAGATTAGCCGCGCCATATAGGTAGCTGTCGTTGGTCCTGACCTCCGTAGTCCCGGCCCCCAGGTTGGGGTTATACAGCCTGGCGGCATCGAGCCTGACGATGCCGCCGTCAGGGTTGATCTGGCCCGTGTTGTTCACCGTGGTGCTGAAAAGGTGCAACAACTGGCCGCCCGCGCTCAGGGTGCCGCTGTTGTCCACCGTGGCCCCGTTGAATTTCATGGTCCCATCTTTAGCCTTAATGGTGCCTTTATTGTTCATGCTGCCATAGATGGTGCCCTGGCCCTGGATGGTGTGGCTGGTTTCATTGATGAACCCGGTGCCACTTAGATAACCGTTGCCGGTTCCGGCCAGTTCCAGGATGCCGCTGCCGGTCAAAGTGGCGGTGACCCCATTGGCATAAAGGTAAGGAGACCAAGCATGACCGGGGATCGTAATCGTGCCGTTGTTGATGATGGTAGCCCCGGCCCCGGCAAGAAACAGCGCGATGCCGCTGTCGTTGAAGGTGAGCGCGTCCCCGGTATCCACGGTGAGCTGGTTCACCGTATAATTGCCATTCAGGTAGACGGTGACGTTATTGCCGGGGTTGTTGTCCAACCAGGCGGTGTCGTTGGCGCTATTGGGCGGGCCGCTGGGAGGAGGCCCACCCGCGGTGGACCAATGGCTCGGATCACTCCAGTTGCCGTCGCTGCCGGTCCAGGTGTAATCTTCGGCCTGGGCGCCGCCGGCCATCCCCAGCAGCATGGCCAGGGCCATAAAAACCAAAAAGAATGCGTATTTTCGCCTCATGATGTCAGCCCCCTTTTCCGCTCAAAGTGTGAGGTTCCGCTGGCTATTCTTAGGTAATAATATCCACTAGGCTATGTGCTATATTTCACATTATATTTTCTTACATTTTTGCAAAAATTATACCATCTATTCCTTAATAATTTTTTCAAATAAATTAAACAGGTTGTCTACTATATTAAATATTGTTCTAAGATTTTGATGTGTGCTTTTTTAAACATAAAAAAGGAATATATTGTTTAATATATTGATAACCTTGATATTTCATGATGTTTCCCTTTATAAACATTTTTCGGGGTTTTATGCTCCGCAGACATCATTTGAGATAATCAAGGCAAGAGGAAGGGACGGTGGAACCAGGTCACCGCGCTGAAGGGGCGAATTTGCGAGGGCGCGCCCTCTCTCTCCGGGACCGTTAATCTTCCATGAGTTATATTTTTTCAGGGCTGAGGTTTAGCTATCCTGCTCCTGGTCCAGGCCCGGGCTGCAAGCCGGTTCGAGAGGTGCGGTTGCCAGGACCCCGGGACCATGGTAAAAAAGGGTATGGGACCGCAACAGTTAGCCCGCCTCAAGGATGAATTACCCCTGGAGTTGGCCCCGCCGGCGCCGGCCCCGGATCTGGTGCCCGCCGGGGTCCTGGTGCCCCTCTTCCTTAAAGAAGACGATCTCCAGGTGCTCTTCACCCAACGCACCCTGATGGTCAAGGACCACCGGGGCCAGATCGCCTTTCCGGGGGGGGTTAGGGATGCCGAGGACGCCCATCTTTTGGCCACGGCCTTGAGGGAAACCGAAGAGGAGATCGGCCTGGCCCCCGATGCGGTGGAGGTGCTGGGCATGCTCCCCGCGGTAGCCACCATCACCGGCTATCACATCACTCCTTTTGTAGGGCGCATTCCCCACCCTTACGACTTCCGACCCAGTCCCCGGGAGGTCAAGCGCCTGCTGCCCCTGCCGCTGGCGGGTTTTTACCCGCCGGAACGCTGGAGCAGCGGCCCCTACATCTTCCAGGGCCGTACCACCCGGGTCTGCTATTGGCACAACGGCCAAGAGGTGGTTTGGGGGGCCACCGCCCGCATCCTGCTGCACCTGCTGGCCCACCTGGGGGCCTTTCCCATCCCGGGAGACCACGATGCCACCTGTCTGGACTGACCTGGCCGCCGCGGCGGCAGAGGTTAAGGACGGGGACCTGGTGGCCCTGGGAGGGCACACCCGCGCCGCGCCCATGGCCCTGATCCGGGAACTCATCCGCCAGGGCCGCCGGCGCCTGGGATTGGTCACCGTGCCCACCGGGGGCCTCAACGTGGACCTGGCCCTAGGGGCCGGCGTCGCCGACCGCCTCCATTTCGCCCAGGTGGGGCTGGAGGAATACGGCCTGGCGCCCCAGTTCAGGGCGGCAGCGCAGGAGGGCCGGCTGACGTGCCGGGAGTACCCCTGAGGCGCGCTGCTCCGGGCCCTCCAGGCGGGGGGCATGGGGGTGCCGTTTCTGCCGGTCCGGGGCATTTTGGGTTCGGCCTACCTCGCGCTCAATCCCCATTTTCGGGTGCTGGCCGACCCGTTCTCCGGGGAGGAATTGGTGGCGGTCCAGGCCCTGACGCCGGACGTCACCCTGGTGCACGCCGCCCGGGGGGATTCCCGCGGCAATATCCTCATTCCCCGGGTTTCCGACTGGGGCCTGGCCATCATGGCCGCCCGTAAGGTCATCGCCACGGTGGAAGAACGGGTGGCCGGGGTCCTTAAGGACGGGCCGGAGTGGCGCCTCATTCCTGCGCTTTGGCTTACCGCCCTGGTCCACTGTCCCGGCGGCGCCGCGCCCACCGGTTATCCGGGCTTTTACCCCCAGGACGAGGCCCAGATCCGCCACTATCTGCACAGCTGCCGGGACGCGGCAGCCTTCGTCCGGTACCTGGAAGCTGAGATCCTGGCCGGAGAGGCTTAGGGGCTAAAAGGTTCTGGGTTCCGGGTCCCTTCCGCTTCGATGGCTGGGGCGATTGTTCCCTTGTAAGGGGGAAATCTCTCCGGTGCGGACCCTCGGCAAGCCGCCGCCCTCATCATCCCGGCAAGGTTAACCGCCCTAATTCCAGCACAATTTCACAAAACTCCGGCCAGAAAAAATTTGGCATGATTATGGCAAATGCCGATATAGATACTTATATAAGAAACAATTGCATCAGCCTCCCGGGCAGCCGCCGGGAAGAGGAGATACCGGGGTTCAGGCTAGAGAAATCAACCTCAAAGCCCCTGATCGCCGGGATTGACCATGCTGCCAGCCGCCGCCAAGCACACGCCGGAAGTCAAGAGCGCCCCGGGACGCATCCTGCTCCTGGTGCTCGGCCACGATTTTCTGGGGGACGAGGACGCGGGGCGCATCGCGGCCGGCCTCTTGAAAGACGAGTTCCGCAACGGGGTGGACATCATCGCGGGTCCCGGGGCCCTGGCCCTCCTGGGACTCCTGGAATGCTACGACCGGGTACTGCTCCTGGACGCGGTCTATACCCGCGAGGTGCCGCCGGGCACCGTGCTGGAGTTCTGCCGGGCCGATTTTCACCCGGACGCGGCGCCTGCGGACCACTACCTGGGCCTGCCGGAGGTGCTGCGGCTGGCCGAGCGGATGGGCCTGGAATTTCCCCGGGAGCTACGCATCCTGGCCCTGGAAGTGGAAAACCCCTGGGAGGCCCGCCAAGGCCTGGGCCCGGTTACCCGGCAGGCCCTGCCGGGCTTCGTGGATCGGGCCCGCCAGGTGTTGAAGCATTGGCGAAAATTACCCTGAGTTGCTCCACAGTCCCGCCTCCCCAGCCCCGATCCGCGTAACCCCCCCCAGCCGCGCCGGCCTGATCGCCGCGGAAACGATTCGGATGGCGATCCCGCGGCCGGACCGTTTTGGCGCCGCCGGCCCCGCCGCGATGAAGGCCCCCCTCCCCTG
>JBAZKX010000093.1:0-7480 GCA_041650575.1 Desulfobaccales bacterium | reverse complement strand
GGCGTCCGCTACGTCTGCTTCACCGGCGGCGAACCCTTGCTTTACCCCGACTTGCTGCCGGCCCTGGCCTGGGCCCGGGATGCGGAGATCCACACCCTGCTCTGCACCAACGGCTCCCGCCTTGACTCAGCTTATATCCGGGATTTACAGGCCGCGGGCCTCGAGACCTTGATTATTTCCCTGGACGCCCCCTCGGCCGCGGCCCACGATACCCACCGCGGTCTGCCGGGTCTCACGAGCCATATCCGGGAGTTGATGCCCGAGCTGCGCCGGGCCGGCCTGGACCCGGTGGCTTCGGTGACCTTGAGCCGCCTGATCGGTGATCTGGGGGAGATGCTCCGGTTCCTGGAAGATTTAGGCTTTCACCGGGTCACCTTTTCTTACCCCATCACCCGGCTCCATTCCTCTTATCTCGGGTTCGCCGACCACGCTTCCGTGGCCTTCAGCCCCGCTGAACTCTCCCGCTGGTTCAGCCGGGTGAAGGAACTGAAGGCCGCGTCCTCCCTGCATATCCTCAATCCCGACCTGGCCCTGACCGACCTCCAGCGCCAGCTCGCGCGCCGCCCCGGCCGCTTTCCCTGCCTGGCGGGATTCAAATATTTTTTCGTGGACTGGCATTTGCAGGTTTACCGCTGCCATTACCTGGGCGAGGCCCTGGGGCCCCTGGAAGAGGTTGCCGGGATCGAACCCATCCGGGATCATTGCGCCGCCTGCGCCATCGACTGCTACCGGGACCCCAGCGTCTGCCAGTACCTGGCAGTGTCGGTGGCCGACGGTCTGGCCGCCCTGCGCCGGGGCCGGTGGCTCCAGGGCCTGGGCCTGCTGTTGCACCCGTATAATTTCCTCTCCCTGACCGCCCTCTGGGAGGGCTGGCGCTGGCTGGAGAGTTAAGACAAGGCCAACCGCAGCAGGGCAGGGGGCAGGGAAATAGTTTTTCGACTTCCGCCTTCTTGGGTGCAGGGAAATCACCCCCATTAAAGAAGGTGGAAATTAAACCTGATATTGTTCACTTAACCGGCCTTGTAGCGGTGGGGTCTCCCCGCCCTGGTATGATTAGGGCCTGTAATCGGGCGAGGAAACCCGTCCCCAGGAAAAGTGAAATTCCCAATTATTTATGATTCCCCATACCGGCATAACTTTCTCTACCCCGACCCTGGCGGACCGCCCTAAAAAATCGGTCCTCTTCACCGCGGACGACTTCGGGCTCTCTGACGCGCTCAACGGCGCCGTGGCTCTGGCCCACCGCCGGGGGGTGCTGGGTAACGCCAGCCTGATGGCCGCGGGCCCCCGGACCCGGGAGGCCATCGCGCTGGCCCGGGAGCTCCCCGGCCTCTGCCTGGGGGTCCATCTCACCCTCATCCAGGGCCGGGCCGTTTTGCCCCCGCAAGCCCTGCCCCACCTGGTCGATTCCCAGGGCGGGTTTCCCCATGACCCGGTGGCTACCGGCTGGCGCTACTTCGCCCAGCCCCAGCTCCTGCCGGAAATCCGCCGGGAAATGGCGGCCCAGATCGAGGTTATCCTCGCCAGCGGCCTGCCGGTCTGGCATCTCAACAGCCACGTCAATCTCCACCTCCATCCCCGCATCTTTCCCCTGGTGGTGGATCTGGCCCGGGAGTACGGCATCCCCGCGGTGCGCCTCGTCCGGGAAGACTGGCGCGCCACCCTGGCCCTGGCCCCGGATCATCCCCTGCCCAAAATCGCCCAGGGCCTGATCTTCGCCCTCCTGTGCCGCCGGGCCGCGCGGCTGGCCCGGGCCGCGGGCCTGATCTTCAACGATCATCTCTTCGGCCTGCTCAACGACGGCCGCATGACCCCGGACTACCTGCTGGGTTTGGCGCCGAAGCTTAAGCCTGGCGTCACCGAAATCTACAGCCACCCGGCCCTGTTCGCGGATTCGGAACTGAAATGCTGGGCCCCCCAATACCAGCGCCAGGCCGAGTTCGCGGCCCTGATCGATCCCCGCCTGCCTGACGCCCTCACCGCGGCCGGGGTGACAAAGACCGATTTCCGGGAGCTGAGCCTCAACCGAGCCGGTCAGCGGCCCGGCCCCCCCTTGACCCCGCTTTCCACAAATCCGTAATCCCTGCTAATACAGTCGCCCCGAAAATGAAAATCTTTTGTAGGGGCGAGCCGGCGGCTCGCCCCCGCGGTGGAACTTTCGCGCTAAAAGCTCAATGGGAAACCTAGGGACTTCCTTGACGCGGCCAGCCCGGAGCCTTATCGTTTGAGTAACTTTGAGCGCTCAGGAGGAATGGCTATGGCCAAAGACCCAGCCAAATGTGACGTGGACCCGGTTTGCATGATGGACCTGTCCGCCATGCACGGGAAGTTCGCGTATGAATTTGAGGATGAGACTTACTACTTCTGTTCCGAACTCTGTAAGGACCGCTTCGCCAAGGAACCGCACAAATTCGCCAAAAAGGAAAAGTAGCGGCAGGTTCGGCTGCTCCATTGGTAGCCGCAGGCTTTAGCCTGCGCCAGCAGGCGAGACGCCCGTACCGCCATCTGAGGGCGAATTGGTCTTAAACGCAAAGGGTGCGCCAGAAGCGCACCCTTTGCCATTTTAAGAGCTTGGTTCGAAATTGGCCTCTATCCCAGGGCGGCCTCCGCCTCACCCCGGAGTTTGGCTCGCATGGCCACGCTCTCTTTGGCGAGCTTGTCCCGGTTGACCCCCTTCGACAGGTAGAGGTTGAAGCCGCGGCCGTTGAGGCCGGTCATGATGGGTTCGATGACCTCTTCCGGCAGCACTAAGGCCCGGGACTTGGCCCGGGTCTCCGGGGCGGCCATCTCCAGCACCCCTTCCTTGCCCCACAACTGGAAGATGCACGTCAACAGGGCGATGGGCCAGGCGCAATCCGCCACCACCACCACCTCCGCGGCGCGCACCGCGTGAAGGTTGCCGTTGAACGATATGCTCAGGCCGCCGCCGGCCCGCACCGCCTCGAAGGCGTCCACGTCGGTGATGCTGTCCCCCACGTAGATGGTGTCCGCCAGGCTGAGGCCGGAATTCGTCAGGCTGTCGGATACGGCTTTGGCCTTGGCCGGGCCTCCCAGAGGGCTCACGTCATTAAAGATGGCCCCGATCTTCATGGCCGGAAGCTGCTCCCCAAAGACGCGGTCCAAAAGCGCGATGGCCTCCTGGGTCGGGCCGGATAAATCCGCGGCCGACGCGGCGCCGGCGGGCAGCTCGATGGCCGGCGCGGCCGCGATTTCTGCTTGCAGGCCCTGCAATTCCTGGGTTTCAGCCGCGGACAGATGATAGCGGTCCAGGTCGAGCTCGGTGCACAGGATATGCTCCCGGTTGAAGCCCAGTTTGGCCCCCACGGCTTCAGCAAACTTGCAGTAGCTGGTGCTGATCTCGAAGATGGGGAAATTGCGGCTGTGCAGGAAGGTATAAGCCTCTGCCGCGCCGGGAACCAGGGCCATGCTCTTCCGGGAGTAAGCCTCGATTTGGGCGTTGGTCAGGCCCTGGGCCTTCAAGAACGGCAGGATCAGCTTGAGGGTGGTGCCCGCGTCGTAGCCCTCCTTCTTGGCCACCTCCGCCAGGTAATCGTTATAGCGGCTTACCTGCTGGAAAAACCGATCCCCTTGGGGCTTAAGAAAATCCCGGCAGAGCTCGAAGGCGTTGTCATTGAGGGCCAGCGGCCCTTCGCAATCCGTGTCCAACTGTATGAAGCGCATGTAGTACTCCTTGGTTTCTGGCTACTGGCTCCTAGTCTGAGAAAAACCAGCTATATTGAGCAAAGCTAAGCTTCGAATCCCAACTTTCTTGCTAGTGGCACAGGCCTCTGGCCTGTGGGAGGCCGGAGATGATCGCGCCGTTAATTACAGGCCTGTGCCTTAACCTTGAATCTTGAACCTTGAACTTAGTTTAAAAGGCTTGCAGCGCCTGCACCTGCCGTTCCAGGAAGGTCCGGTTCGGGTAGCTCTCCCGTCCCGCGCCCCTGAGGCTCACGGCCGCGCACCGGTTGGCCAGGCGCACGCAGAGGTTGAGGTGCAGCCCGCTGAGGCGGCCCGCCAGGTAGCCCGCGGCAAAGACGTCGCCCGCGCCCAGGGTGTCAACCAAATCGCCGCCCAGCTCCAGCGGAAAATCCAGATATCGCAGCGGCGTGAGCAGCCTGGCCCCCAGCGCGCCCCGTTTGATGATCACCAGGGGCGGGGCCCAGAACGGGTGGGTTTTGGGGTCGCCGCCCAACTGCCGCCATTCCTCTTCGGTGACCAGCAGGGTCTCCAGGTGGTCCAGGAGGTCTTCCAGGACCAGCCGGCCCCGGCGGGCGTAGAGTTCCCCGGGGTCCAGGCTGAGCCGCACCTGGCCCGGGACCCGCGTCGCGATGGCCTGCTGCACCGCCAAAGGGCCGTCGCTGGCAAACGAGGTCAGATGCAAAAAGGCCGCGCCGTTCAGGGCTTCCCAGGGAATCTCGCCGTCCTTGAGGTCATCGTTGGTATTGGGCGCCACCAGGATGGTGCGTTCCCCTTCCGGGTCCGCCAGGATATAGGCCCGGCCGCTTTCCCCTTGGGTGATGACGTGTTCCAGGTCCACCCCGGCCAGGCCCTCCTTAAGGAACCGCCCGTCGGCATCGGCGCCCACCCGCCCCACCAGGGCCGCGGGGATACCCAGGCAGGCCAGGGCATAGGCCGTGTTGGCGGCCTGGCCGCCCCCGAAACGCGAAAGGGGCTGGCCATAGCGGGCCAGCAGTTGGGTGAGGCGTGCCTCTTGGGCAGGTGAAATGGCCTCTTCGCCGCCCCTGGTCAGGCCGGTATTCCATTCCCTGAGGAACCCCGCCAGGTCCTCCACCCGGAATTTCAGGTCCACGTTGATGGCTCCCAGACAGATCACCGGCGTTGACATGCCTGGGAAACTATCAGGATTTGGGGTGCCGGTCAAGGCAGGGACCCAGACTGAGCCGGCCGCGGCCGCCGCGCAAACGACCAGGGGCCTTTCCGCCTCCGGATAAAAACTCTGTCGTCTCTGGATTTTTCGCTTAAAATTATTATCTTAATAAAAATATGCTTTTGAGGCTTATATGCACCGACTCATCAAGATCAGAGTAATCCGAGACCTCGATCGCCTGGATGAACACCTGCGCGGCCGTCTCGGCAACCTGTTTGACATCCATAAGGCCTCCGCGTCTTTCCTGCCGCATGCGGACTTTTATGAAACCACTCAGGGGCTGGTGCTCCGCCTGGATCTGGCCGGGGTGGCTGCCGAGGACGTGTCTCTGTCCCTGGCGGGCCACGAATTGGTGGTCCGGGGCCGACGGCGGCCTCCGCCTCCGGAGGGCCTCCGGCGCTTCATGCACCTGGAGATTCCTTTCGGCGCCTTTGAACGGCGCTTCATGCTGCCCATCCCCATTGACCCCCAGAGGGTGGAAGCCCGCTATGTCGACGGCATCCTGGAAGTCCAAATGCCCCGGAGAGCCCCCCAGAGCCGGCAAATCCCGGTGAAACCGGCTGCCGAATAACTTAATAACCTGGAGACATCATGACCAATAACCACGACATTGACGATATCCCGGTGGTCGCTGAAGCCGACGTACACTCAGAGCCCCGGGTGCTGCCCATATTAACTTCAACCGACCTGGTGCTGTTTCCCCGTATCATCATGCCTCTGGCCCTCTGGGAGGAGCCGGCCCAGAAGCTGGTGAACGAGGTCTTGCTCCAGGATAAAACCCTGGGCGTCCTCACCAGCAAGGTGGATAAACCCGCGCCCTTCGACCCGGACAACTTCTTCAACATCGGCACGGCCGCGGTCATCCTCAAGATGCGCAAAGCCGACGACGACTCCGTGCGGCTGCTCATCCAGGGCCTGTACCGCTTCCGGGTGGAAGACTGGCTGGGCCGGGACCCCTATCTGGTGGCCCGGGTGATCCCCATCCCCGAAGAGTACGAACCCTCCCTCGAAGTTGAGGCCCTGGTCTCCAACGTCAAGGGCCTCTTTCTGAAGATGCTCGAGCTTTCTCCCTACCTGCCCTCCGAATTGGGGGGGCTGGTCCGGGAGTTGAGCGACCCTAGGGTGCTGGCCGACGTCACCGCCGGCAGCCTCAACATCTCCAAGGCCGAAAAACAGGAACTGCTGGAAATCATCAACGTCACCGAGCGCCTGCGCCGGGTCCTGACCCATATCAACCGGGAGTTGGAGATCCTGGAATTGGGCAAGAAGATCCAGTCCCAGGTCAAGAGCGAGATGGACAAGGCCCAGAAGGATTATTACCTGCGGGAACACATCAAGGCCCTGCAACAGGAACTCGGAGAGGGCGAAGACCGCACCCGGGAGGTGGACGAAATCCAGTTCCGCCTGGAGGAAGCCGGGTTGCCGCCCCACGCCATGAAAGAGGCGGAGCGGGAGCTTACCCGGCTCAAGCGCACCCCGCCCACCTCGCCGGACCACCAGGTCATCCGCAATTTCCTGGAGTGGCTCATCGAGCTGCCCTGGAGCAAGTCCACCGAAGACAATCTGGACCTGCACCAGGCCCGGGAGATCCTGGACGAAGACCACTACGATCTGGAAAAAGTAAAGAAGCGCATCCTGGAATACCTGGCGGTGCGCAAACTCAAGCCCGACATGAAAAGCCCCATCCTGTGTTTCGTGGGGCCCCCGGGCACCGGCAAGACTTCCCTGGGCCGCTCCATCGCCCGGGCCCTGGGCCGCAAGTTCGTGCGCCTGTCGCTGGGCGGGGTCAGGGACGAAGCCGAGATTCGGGGCCACCGCCGCACCTACGTCGGGGCGCTGCCCGGCCGCATCATCCAGTCCATCCGCCGGGCCGGCTCCAACAACCCGGTGTTCATCCTGGACGAAGTGGACAAAATCGGCGCCGACTTTCGGGGCGACCCCTCCTCGGCCCTGCTGGAGGTCCTGGACCCGGAGCAGAACTCCACCTTCTCCGACCACTACCTCGAGGTGGATTTCGACCTCTCCAAGGTCATGTTCATCACTACCGCCAATCTCCTGGACCCCATCCCGCCGCCTTTGCGGGACCGCATGGAGGTCCTGGAGCTCACCGGCTACACCGAGGAAGAAAAGCTCGAGATCGCCTTTTCCCACCTCGTGCCCCGGCAACTGGAGGCCCATGGCCTCACGGTCGAGCAGATGGACCTCACCCCCGAGGCCGTCCGCCAGGTCATCGCTTCCTATACCCGGGAGGCTGGCCTGCGCAACCTGGAGCGGGAAATCGCCTCTCTGTGCCGGGGCGTGGCCCGGGAAGTCGCCGAAGGCGGCCGCCAGCACGTCAAGATCGACGCGGCCGACGTGGCCCAGTATCTGGGACCGGCCCGGTTCTTCCGGGAAGCCGCCCTGGACCACCCCGAGCCCGGGGTGGCCACGGGTCTGGCCTGGACCCCCACCGGCGGCGACATTCTCTTCATCGAGGTCCTGCGCATGCCGGGTAAGGGCAACTTGAAGCTCACCGGCCAGTTGGGTGATGTCATGAAGGAATCCGCCAACGCCGCGTTAAGCTATATCCGGGCCCGGGCCCCCTTCCTG
>JBAZKX010000092.1:0-7544 GCA_041650575.1 Desulfobaccales bacterium | reverse complement strand
TCCACGATGGCACAGATATGGTCGTGCGCCGCCTCGGGGTGTTCCACCGCGGCGGTGACTGCGCCGCAGCCTTCATGCCCTTTGATCACCAGCAGAGGCACATGGAGGTGCGCCACGGCGTATTCCAGGCTGCCGATGCTGGTGGGGTCCAGCACCAGGCCGGCGGTCCGGACCACGAACAGATCCCCCAGGCTCTGATCAAAAATGATCTCCGCGGGGACCCGGGAATCCGAGCAGCAGAGCACCGCGGCCTCCGGCTTCTGCCCCTGCGCCAGGGAGCGCCGTAAATCCAGCAAATTCCTGCCCCGGAAAAACCCCTGCACAAACCTCATGTTCCCATCCATCAACTTCTGCCACACCTGCCTGCCGGTCAGTCCCGGTTCCGAATGTGTCGTCATCCTCTCCTGCCTTTCTCGGTCAAGCGGTTGGTTTGCGTTCAGAGGCAGTGTGCGAACCGCCCCGATTATGGCCTTTAAGTTATTGCGGCTTGACCAGCCGCCTGCACTATTTCCCTCAGCAACCGCCGCGGAAAAAAGCCATGCACACCACAATTGCCACCACTATCACTATCACCCATTCCATAAAAGCCTTCCTTTCCGGGGGCCTATTTGCCCTCCAGGAGTTGTTTCATCTCTCGGTTTTGCCGCACCATCTCCCGCCAGCGCATGGCCTTGTCAATGGACAGCAGGATCTGCTCCTTGCGGAAGGGTTTGGTGATGAAGTCAAAGGCGCCTTTGGCCGTGGCCTCCTCGGCCGACTCCAGGGAGCCGTAGGCGGTGATCACCATCACCAGGGCGTCCGGGTCCCGCTGCCTGGCCCGGGCCAGCACCTCCAGGCCGTCCATGCCCGGCATCTTGAGATCCGTGAGAATCAGATCGAAGTTTTCCTTGTCCAGCAGTTCGGACGCCTCCAGGGGATTGTTGGTGACCGTGACCTGGTGGTCGGAATAGCCCTCGATGATCATTTTGAGCAGGGCCAGCATATCCAGTTCGTCATCGACGGCCAGAATCCTTCCCATGTCTATCCTCCTTGATCGGCGGCGCGCCCCTGTGCCCGTAGGCCCATGAAAACCGTGCGCCTGCCGGACTCCTGGGGCCCTCTCTCAGCGCCCCTGAACGTGGCTTTCGGAAAATTCCTGGTAATACTGCTCCACCGCGTCTTCCGACAGCATGACCATATCCAGTTGTTTGGCGACCATCATCAGACGGCCCAGGACTTCCAGCTTGCCCTCCAGGGTGCCGGCGTCATAACCGTCGATGCGGGCGGTAATGGAATCCTCTTTGGGCTCCACCCGGAAATCCAAATCTTCCAGGACCCGGGTGAGAAAGCGGATCCGGCGCAGACGCCGGGGCAACTCGGCCCCGCCGCCATAAAAGTTGAAGCTCACGTAGCTTTCTTCCAGGGCTCCCAGGAAGGCCTCGATGGTGGCGAAATGGAAACCCAGGCGGTTGGACAGGTTCATATAATCATGGGTAATGATGGCAAAATTCTTTTCATGGAGCCGCTCCCGGACGTTGGTGTCGGTGGCGGTGCTCATGACCACGGACATGAAACCGGCCAGATCCACCGGCTTGGGCCCCTGCCAGCCCACCGCGCTGACGCCCCGCCAGTAGGCCAGCATAGGCCGGGAGGTCAGATGTTCGGGCCGCACCAAAGCCAGGTCCGCGGCCTCGGGGCTCAAGCCCCCGCCCAGGTCGATGATGTGGAGGTCCAGGGGGATGGGGCTGACCAGGCGCCGGGCCCCGTCTTCGTACAGGCGTCCCGCCGACAACTGGAAGAGCTCTTCCATGGCCTTTTCATGGGCGAAGCGGGTGATGTCATGATAGGTGCGGCAGGCGTCGGGACGGAAGTTGTCGGCCCGGGGATCCAGGAGGTTCAGGGGAGTGATGTATTTCAAGGTCCGTTCCAGCACCTTGTAGGCCCGGGTCTGGCGCACCCCCCCGTCATCCTCCCGGGGGACCTTGAGCAAGGCCTCCAGCCGGCCGGCGTAGATGTTGCCGTAGTAGGCGTCCACGGTGACCTCCCGGCCCGGATCGAGCCGGCTGGCGGCCCCTTTGGCCCCGAACAAGGCCGGGACCCTGGCCTCCCGCAACACCGTGGCCAGATGGCTGGTGGCGCTGCCGGCCTCCGAAACCACCGCGGCCACCCGCCCGACCACCACGCCGTATTCGGGCAAGGCCCGGGGCGTCACCAATACCGCGCCCTGGGGGATGTCGGCCAGGTTATCGTTCTCCAAAACATAGACCGGCCCCGCGGCCGCTCCCCGGGAGGCGATGATACTGTTACCCAGGAGGATCTCGGCCTCCTTGATCCGGGGCGGCAGGTAATCGGCTTTAAGCTGCCGGCTCACCCTTAGAGGCCTGGCCTGGAGCAGGTAAAACTCGCCTGCCGCGGTCAAGGCCCACTCGATATCCTGGGGCGAGCGGAAGTGCTCTTTGACCCGGCGGCCCAGTTCCTCCAGGGCCAGGACCTGCTCCGGCCCCAGGCAAGGTCCCTGGAGGTCCGCCGGCGTGGCCACGTCCAGGACCCCGCCTGCCGGCGCGGCCACGTGCATGTGGGTCTTTTCCCCGACGTGCCGAGCCACCACTTGACCGGCCTCGACGCGGTAAACATCGGGCTCCACCACGCCGCCCACCGCCAGGGAACCCAGGCCGCAGACCGCGTTGATGATGGCGCCCGCCCCGCCCCGGGGATCGTCGGTATAGAGCACCCCCGCGGTTTTGGCCGGCACCATTTCCATGACCAGGACCCCCATGGCCAGTTCCTGGTAGGAAAAGCCGCTGGTATGGCAGTAGTACAGGGCCCGAGGGGTAAACTGGGAGGCGATGACTTCCTTGTAGCGCTGCTCCACCTGGTCCCGAGGCACGTTGAGCACGGTCTCGAACTGGCCGGCGAAGCTGAAAAAGGCGTCCTCCTGGAGGCCCGAACTGCGCACCGCCACGCGGTCCGAACTCAAAGCGGCCAGGTGCGCCGCGATGGCCTGGGACAGCTCCGGGGGCAGGGGCTCGCCTAAAATCTTCTCCCGGATGTCTTCTCCGGCCTCCCGCAGGCTTTCGAGATCGCGGATATGGGAGTGGGCGATGGCCTGGCGGATGAATTTTTCCAGGCCCGCGGTCTCAAAGAAGAGTTTTTGGGCATAGGCGCTGACGCCGAAACCCGCCGGTACGGCCAAGCCCAGTCGGGTGAGTTCGCCTAACTTCTCGGCCTTGCCCCCGTAAAAGAGGTCTTCCCTGATTTCGGCCAACGGCAGGGCCAGGGGCGCCGGCTTCAACTTGATGCCGGACAATTCCTCCGCCACCAGGTGGGCCACCCGGCGGCGGGCGTTGTCCAGGGCGGCGTAGCGGTCTTCCGACATGCCATTCAGGGATGACACCAGGACCTCGACTTCCTGGCCCAGGCGCTCACAGGCCTGCCGGACATAGTGCATGTCAAACAGGAACCCTTCAGCCATCTTCACCTGCAAGTCGGCCACGGTGGTGAGAATGGCGCTGTTGGCGGCCAGAAGGCGTTTATATTGGAGGTAGCGTTCCAGGAGGGCGGGAGGCGGACCCAGGGAAACGGGTGACGGACGCTTGCGCGTGAACCATCTTTTGAGCTTGCCCAGGGCCGAGGTCACCAAATTTTCCCTTTAAGACGCCATATTTGAACCATATTATAAAATAAATCGGCCCTATCCTCAACTGTCAAATGCGACAGGCCGGTGCCGCGGGTGAATCTTTAAGGTATTTCCAAGCTGCTTTTTCTCTCATCCCCGGCGCCTAAGCCATTTGCAGGGATGGTCCTGCTCTCTCATCCCGCGCCCTTGACAAGGGCCGACCTCTGCTTAATCCCTTTAATCGAGATGATTCTTCAGACCTCACCGCCGGGTGAGATGCAACTTTTTGCCCATTAGCCGGTTTTTGACTTATCCGCCAGGCAACAAGACCCGTGTCCCGGTTGTCGCGGGGCAAGTGTTAAAGAAAAAATCAATTGACATATTCACGGTTTTGCGTTTTCATGGGCTAATTTTATTCATTAACGTAGCCACAACAATTCGCCGCACCGGAGGTTCACCATGCCTCAATGCCCCCACTGCCAGACCCCGTATGAAAGTGGCCAGCGCTATTGCACTATGTGCGGCAGTTTTCTGCTGCACCCGGAACAAGGAGACACCTTTTGCCCCCAGTGCGGCGTGCGCGTTTCTCCCCGCCAGGAATTTTGCCACGAATGCGATGCTCCCTTGAAAGGGGCCAAAGCCGCGGTGGACGTTTTGGGACCCGAAGCTGAGCCTGAGGTGCTTCCTCCGGAGTCCGCGGCCCCCAGACCGGGTTCCACCCGCGGGATGCCGACCTGGCTCGTCGGTCTCCTGGTGGGTTCGGGGATTGTCATTATCATCCTGCTGGTCTTACTCTTTAGCCGGGGCACCTCGCCGCCTCCGGCGCCCACCCCCACCCCCCAAGCCGAGGCCCCCCCCCCAGCCCCCCAGGCTCCGGCGCCTGCCGTTACCCCGGCCCCCGGTCCTCCCGCGGCGCCAGCTCCGGCCGCCCCGGCGGACCTCAAAGAAGAGTTGCAGAGTGCTCTCTCCACCTTGCGGGAAGCCCAGTTACACAAGGATATCGTGCAATTCATGAGCGTTTATTCGCTCACCTTTCCGGACCTGACCGAAAAGCGCGCCAATACCTTGAAGAACTGGGAACAGTTTGACTTTACCAATCTGGTCTTCACTGTGGACAAAATTCAGAGCCTCGACCCCAATAACGCCATTGCCTGGGTCACCTGGTACATTGACACCCGGAACCGGCAATCCCAGGAACTGACCAGCAGTAGCCAGACCTTCCAGGTACGCTTTGTCAAAGAACTGGGCAAATGGCGCATCCGGTCCCTGGAAGAGGTGGAAAAATAGGAGGGTACATGACATTACGGCATTACGCGAGAGGTCTGGTTCTGGTTCTGATGTTGCTCCCGCTCCTCAGCGCCTGTCAGCAACCCACTTCGTACCCGGTAACGCCCACGTATAGTTACGTGGTGCCCACCACCACGTATCTGAGGGACTGTCCGGGATACGAATGCGGCATTGTCACCGCGGTCTATAGCGGCGACCGGGTGGTCGTCCTCGATCGCAACGATTACGGCTGGGCCCGGGTGCAGTTGGACCGCACCGGCGCCATCGGCTGGATCTCCAATGACCTGCTGAGCTATACCCCGGTGCCGGCGAGTTTCTACGTGGCTTTGACCAGTGTGTACATGCGCGATTGCGCCGACTACAATTGCCGGACCGTCGAGTTGCTCCACCGGGGCGACCGGGTGGACAAAATCGACCAGGATTACCGGGGCTGGTGGCGGGTCAGGTCTTTTCGGACCGGGACCTCGGGCTGGATTCCCGCCGCAGCCTTATCCACCCGGCCGGGACCGCCTTATAATTACGTGAACGTCAGCAGCCTGGCCCTGCGGTCGGGTCCCAGCACCGGCAACCGCGTCCTGACCACGCTGAGTCTCAATCAGCAGGTAGAGGTGTTGGGCTCCGGCGTCGGCGGCTGGCTGCAAGTCCGGGATATGCGGACCAACACCATCGGCTGGGTTTACGGCCGTTATCTGGAATCCTTCCCGGTAAGCGCTCCGCGCCCGGTGCCCGCGCATCGCGCCCCGGCCAAGAAGAGCGCGCCGCAGCAGGAGGAAACTCCCAAAACTCCGAGCCAACCAAAGGCCATGTAATTACTGGCCGGTTAAGAACGTCACAGGGGACTCCCGGTCCAGCCGGGGTCCCCTTTCTGCTGGGAAAAACCTGTTGCCGGAACCTCTAAAGGTGACGGTGCAGACTTGTCCAACCCGTCCCCCAAGTCCCCAAATTCAGATTCGGATTATATCGGTAACCGCGCAGATTTTTAAAGAAGGCTTGGTTTTGGCAAGCGCTAGGTCCTGGTGCGGATGGTCCGGCCAGTGGTTTGCCGATAACCCCACTCCAGGGCGAAGCAAATAGGCAGCAAGGCCACCATGGTAATCAGGGCCGCCTTTTGGTTTTGATAAATGTAGACACAGAGCACCCCAAACATGGCCAGGCAGGTGCCCAGGGCGAGCCGGATGAGCCAGGCCTTGGCGCCCGTCTCAGCAATGACCCGGAGATGCGCCGCGTGGACGCAGGCATAAATCAACAAGAAAGCGCCGCTGCCCATCATGGCTACTCCCGAGAGATCGAAACACAACACAAACAGGATCACCAGGGCCGAGGTGATAAGCAGGCCGTCGGCACAGTTGCCCCAGCTTTTTCGGGCGAACACCCGGGGTAGTTCCCCATCCCGGGCCAGCATGTAGCTGACGTTGGCCCCGCCGAAAAGCGTGGCGTTAATGGCCGACGCGGTGGAAAACAAGGCGCCCACGGCGATGAGTTTGAATCCACCCTCTCCCAGGAAAGGCTTGGCCGCCTGGGCCAGGGCGTAGTCTTTGGCGGCTACGACGGCCGGAATCGGCAAATTACCGATGACCGCCGCGGATACGACCAGATAGATGAGGATTACCGTGATCACGCTCAGATACATAGCCTGGGGCAACAATCTGCGAGGGTTCGCCATATCCTCCGCGGCATTCGCCACCAGTCCGAAACCCTCGTAGCCGATAAATAAAACCCCGGCGCCAAAGAAGATTCCGGGCAGCGAAGGCCACAGATGATGGGAAAAATTAGGGGACTGGATGAAGAACAGGCCGACGCCCGCGAAGAGCACTAGGATGAGCAGCTTCACCAGAACGATGAGGGTCTCCGAGCGCCCCATGACCTTGGCGCCGACAAAATTGACCCCGGTGAACACCAGGATGATTCCCACCCCAATCCCCTTGGGGAGCCAGGCCGGCGGCGGTGAGGGGAAGAAAGTCAGGGCGTAGCCCACAAAGCCCTGGGCATATAAAGCCAGGGCGATGATGTAGCCGACCCACATGTAGAGATTGATGCCCCCGCTTAAGACGCCGTCGCCGAATCCCTGGACCAGAAATTCCACCGCGCCCCCGGCGGAAGGATAGCGCACCCCCAGCTTGACGTAAGAATAGGTGGACAGGAGGGCCACCACCCCTCCCGCCAGGAAGGAGAGCCACATGGCATTGCCCGCGGCCTGGGCCACCACGCCGAGAATGGAGAAAATCCCCGCTCCGACCATGCCGCCGATGCCGATGGCCATGGCGGCCACCAGGCCGATCTGCCCTCGGGCCAACTGAGGTTTATTGCCGCCCGGAACGCTGGACTCCGGATTAAGCATGTAAATACCTTGATGGAATTTGGTTCATTTTTCCAGATAAATGTGATTTTTCTAAGAATTTTCTTCCCATACGCGGACTCTGGTTAATCAGTCCGCTGATGCGGGAGGGGGCAGCGGCCCCAGCGTCTCCAACACCAGTTCCTCGCTGGCCGAATAGGGGTCGCTGCGCTTGGCCAGGATATCCTCGATGATCCGCTCCAGGCGGCCGTCTGCGGTCAATTGGGCCAGCAGGTGCCGGAAGGAGCCTTCCTTGAGGAGTTCCAGAAATTCCTGGCGCACCCGGGAGGCCCGGGCCTTCTGCAAAGCCTGACCCCCATCCTGGGC
>JBAZKX010000091.1:0-7606 GCA_041650575.1 Desulfobaccales bacterium | reverse complement strand
CACCGCTTATGCCGAGGAGTTGCTGGCCGATCTGGACCAGCTGACCCACTGGCCCGAGCGGGTCGTCACCATGCAGCGCCACTGGATCGGCAAGTCTGTGGGCGCGGAAATCCTCTTCCCCGTGGAAGGGGGCACTGAGCCCATCAAGGTCTTCACCACCCGGGCCGACACCCTGTTCGGGGCCACCTTCATGAGCCTGGCGCCTGAGCACCCCCAGGCCCTGGCCCTGGCCCAGGGCACCGGCCAGGCCGAGGCGGTCGGCCGCTTTGTGGAATACTGGTCGGCACAGAACCGCAGCCGGGGCGTCCTGGAGGAAATCACCAAGGAAGGGGTGTTCACCGGCCGTTACTGTACGAACCCCGTCACCGGCCGGAAAATGCCCATCTATGTGGCCAACTTCGTGCTCATGGAATACGGCACCGGCGCGGTAATGGCGGTGCCGGCCCACGACCAGCGGGATTTCGAGTTCGCCCGGAAATACGATTTGCCCATTCAGGTGGTGATCCAGCCGCCGGGACAGGAGCTGAAGGCCGCGGACCTCACCGCAGCCTATGAAGACGAAGGCGTCCTGGTGGACTCCGGCCAGTTCACCGGCCTGGCCAGCGCCGCAGCCAAAGAAGCCATCGCCGCCTTCCTGGCCGAGCAAGGCCAGGGCAAGCCCACCGTGCACTTCCGCCTGAGGGACTGGCTCATCTCCCGGCAGCGCTATTGGGGCGCGCCCATCCCCATGCTTTATTGCGAAAAATGCGGCCTAATGCCGGTGCCCGAGCAGGACCTGCCCGTGGTCCTGCCCCTCGAGGTCCAGATCACCGGCGAGGGCGGCTCCCCCCTGGCCCAGTTGCAATCGTTCTATCAGACGACCTGCCCGGCCTGCGGCGGCCCCGCCCGGCGGGAAGTGGACACCATGGACACCTTCGTGGAGTCCTCCTGGTACTTCCTGCGCTATACCTGCACCGACTTCACCGGCGGCGTCCTGGACCCGCCCCGGGTGAACTACTGGGCCCCGGTGGACCAGTACATCGGCGGCATCGAACACGCGGTGCTGCACCTGCTGTACGCCCGTTTTTTCACCAAGGTCCTGCGGGATCTGGGTCTGGTCAAGATCGACGAGCCCTTCCAGCGCCTCCTGACCCAGGGGATGGTGGTGAAAGACGGGGCCAAGATGTCCAAATCCAAGGGCAACGTAGTGGACCCCGAACACATGATCGCCGAATACGGCACCGACACCACCCGCCTGTTCCTGCTGTTTGCCGCCCCGCCGGAGAAAGATCTGGAGTGGAGCGACCAGGGAGTGGCCGGCTCCAACCGTTTCCTGCACCGCCTCTTTAACCTGGTGCACTCCCTGTTGCCGGACATCACCAAAGTTCCCTCATACCAGGGCATAGGTGAAGATATCCCTCCTGCACTATGGGATTTCCGCCACAAATTGCATAAGACAATAAAGAAAGTGACAGACGATATCGAAAATAATTTCCATTTCAATACTGCCATTGCCGCGGTGATGGAGATGGTAAACGCCTTTAGCCAGGCAGCGGAAAAGTTTTCCCAGGATGATGCTTATTCAGAAGAGCTTTGGCGTGAGGTTTTTCGTGAGGCGGTTGAATCAATCATCTTGCTTCTGAATCCCATGGTACCCCATATTGCTGAGGAATTATGGCATTTAACAGGCCATGATAATTCCTTGCAAACATGCTGCTGGCCTGAGGCCCAGGCCGAGGCCTTGGAAGAACCCTATTTTGAGGTGGTCGTTCAAGTAAATGGTAAGGTTCGAGGCCACGTCAGAGTTCACACTTCGGATGCCAGAAGTGTGAATGAGGCAAGAATATTGAGTGATCCTAATATCCGAAAATGGGGAACCGACATTCATAAAAAGCTAATATGGGCTCGAAATGGGAAGCTGGTCAGTATCGTCGTCTAAGGGAGCTATAATATGTCCGCCTGTCGGTTCGGGATGATCGGGTTGCTGGTGCTTAGCTTGTGGGGCTGCGGCTATCATCCGGTGGGCACCGCGTCGCGGCTGGACCATCAGACCCAGCCGAGCCTGGCCGTGCCGTTGTTCGCCAACCGCACCACCGAAGTGGGCCTCGAGACCGTGTTCGCCAACGCCATGATCAATTCCTTTGCTCAGACTTCGGCGGTGCGGGTCGTGCCCGGAGACCGGGACGCGGACCTGGTGCTGGAAGGCAAAGTCCGGTCGATCGACAATACCTCGATAGCCTTCCAGGACGTCCAGCACTCCACGGTGCGCCGGGTGACCATGCGGGTCGAACTGACCCTGCGCCAGAAGAAAGGGGACAAGGTCCTCTGGAAGGATACCCAGGTCCTGCAGGAAGACTACGTGGTGGACCCCAATTACCACGCGGGGGAAGCCACCAAGTCCGAAGGCATCCGCCGCGCCGCGGTCAACCTGGCCCGCCGGGTGGTGGACAAGGTGTTGCTGGTGATTTAGGAGAGAGCAGTCAGCAGTTAGCGGTTAGCAGTTAGGGGTTGCCCCACATGCTAACTGCTAATTGCTGACCGCTAACCGCTAATCTATGTCCCATCCCATCCTTAAACGCCACATCGAGCGCCACTCCCTCAAGCCCCTCTACCTCTTTTTCGGGGAGGAGGAGTTCTTGATGAACCGGGCTTTGCACCGCCTGGAGGCGGCCCTCACGGCCACGGCGGGGGAGCCCCCCACCAAGACGCTCCGCGAAGCCCAGGAGGTGGGGCTGGCCGAGTTCCTGGCCGAGGCCCGGGAGGCCACCCTGTGGGGACCGGGGCAGTTGCTCATCCTGCGGGGGGTGGAGACCTATCCCGCCGCCCAGCTCAAGGCCGTGGCCGCGTATCTGGACCACCCCGCGCCCCGAGCCTGGGTGGTGCTCCTGGCCGAAGGCCTGAAGGCCCGGGACGTCGAGAAACACGCGGTTTGGGGGCGCCTGGCCAAAGAAGAGGCGGCCCTGGGGTTTTATCGCCTGCGGGAGGGCGAGCTTTATCAGTGGCTGACCCGGGAGGCCCGGAACCTCGGGAAGAACCTGACCCTGGCCGCGGCCCAGCGCCTGGTGGAGATGGCGGGCGACAATCTGGCGGAATTGAGCCAGGAGTTGGAAAAGCTGGCCCTGTTCTCCGGCCCGGAAAATACCCTGACCCCGGCCCTGGTCTCCCAGTTGGCCAGCCACAGCCGGACCTATAACATCTTTGCCCTGGTGGACGCCCTGGGGGAATCCGGCTTCCACCGGCGGCTGGCCTCCCTGGGCCACCTCCTGGACCTGGGGGAGCCCCCCGCCAAGATCCTGGGGATGCTGGCCCGGCAGGTGCGCATGCTCATCCGGGCCAAGGAAGGCGCGGGCGGCAACCCCGCGGACCTGGCCAGGAGCCTGGGTCTGCCCCAAGGGGTGGTCAAGCGCTTAAGCCAGCAGGCGGCCCGTTTCTCCGACGGAGCCCTCAAGGCCCACCTGGGCGCCCTGCACCAGGTGGATTTTCACCTGAAGACCAGCACCGGCAGCCCCCGGCTTTGGCTGGAGTGGGCTCTGCTCAAGATGGGGCCTGGGAAGTAGTTTTCTGTAGCCAACGCATCACCAAAATAGATTTAAACAACAAAAGACGTTTATAAAGAGAAAAAAGTGTTACCTATGTCCCCGAACGTTTGTTGCCCTTCTCTCCGGTCCAAACACTCCCCCAGGGGGAAGGGAGATAAAATGAAGGAACCTTGGGCAATTGCTCACTGCGGTCTGCTGTAGATTTTTATCCAAGTTGCGCGCCTCTGGCAATCTCTTTCCCGATCTGGGGGACGCGGACAATTTCGTCTTGAGGCCAGGTGGAAATCAAACAGGCGGCGCAGGCGTCCCGGCCGGTGCAGGCGCAGGCTAAAGCCTGCGGCTACTGAAAAAGCTTGTGGTTGGCCAGGGTCTATTCCCCGGTTACAATGACTCACATGCGCATCATCGGCCATCTGGATATGGACGCCTTTTTTGCGGCCATTGAAGAGCGGGACCGCCCGGAACTGCGGGGGCGGCCGGTGGTGGTGGGGGCCGACCCCGAGGGCGGCCAGGGCCGGGGGGTGGTGTCCACCGCGAATTATCCGGCCCGGGTTTACGGCATCCATTCGGCCATGCCGATTTCCCGGGCCTGGAAACTGGCTGATGCCGCCCGGCGCCGGGGCCAGCCCGCCGCGGTCTTTACCCGGGTCAATCACCGGCGCTACGCAGAGGTGTCGGAGAAGATCATGGCCGTGGTGCGCGGTCACGCCCCGGTGGTGGAAGAGGCCAGCATCGACGAGGCCTATTTCGACCTGAGCTTTACCGGGTCCCTTGAACGGGCCGCGGAGGTGGCCCGGCGGATCAAGGCGGAGATTAAGGCGCAAGAGGGGCTGACCGCGTCCATCGGCATCGGTCCCAATAAGCTCATCGCCAAGATCGCCTCGGATTTTCAGAAACCGGACGGCCTGACGGTGGTGACGGAGGCCGAGGCCGAAGGCTTCCTGGAACCTATGCCGGTGCGAAAAGTCCCCGGCATCGGCCCCAAGACGGAGCAATCCCTGGCCCGCCTGGGCATTAAAACCGTCAAGGATTTAAAGAGGTTTACCCCGGAAGAACTGCACGAGAGGTTCGGCAAGTGGGGCCCGGAGCTCTATGAGCGACTGCGCGGCCGGCAGGAGAGCCCCCTGGTGACCGAGTGGGAGCCCAAGTCCGTGGGAGAGCAGGAGACCTTCGCCAAAGACAACCTGGACCTGGGGTTCATCTTCGACCGCCTCTGGGAACTGTGCCAGGGGGTCTGGCGGCGGTTTGCCGCCGAAGGCTTTCAGACCTTCCGCACCGTGGTGGTGACGGTACGCTTCGCGGATTTCGATACCTCGACCCGGTCCTACACCCTGGCGCAACCCGCGGCTTCGCTGCGCCTCCTGACCTTTGAGGCCATGAAGCTCCTGATGCCTTTTCTGGATCGTCGGGAGAATCCGCGGGGCAAGCTCATCCGGTTGATCGGGGTGCGGGTGGAGAAGCTGGGGAAGGGATGAAGGGAGGTTACCGGGAGGGCCAGGGGCTTCAAAAGGAAAAACTCCTGGGCCGCCAGGCTCAGTGGATGAAGCCACCCCTCACCCCGGCCCTCTCCCCTCGCAGGGGAGAGGGGGTTTTTGGGTTTGAAGGCTTTAACTAGCCCGGCGCCTGTGGCTGCGTTTTTCGTTTTTATCTGCCCCCGCTCAGGCAAAATCTTCGCCGAACACGCCTGCTGGGCCGCTGGTTGATGGCAGGCGAGAAGACGCCCAAGCAGAGCTTGGGAACGAGATAAAAAAAGCAGGAGCTTGGAAACGAGCTATTCAAAGGCCTCAATGCCTTGCCGGGCCGAGCGAGCCTGACATCCATTTTCGTTCCCAAGTGCAACTTGGGAACGAGAAAACCCAACACCCAAAACCATGAAAAGCATCGGTGGCACAGGCTTTCCAGCCTGTGCCAGGTGCGTGCTTTCGCCTGCGGCTGCATGGCGATGGTGGGCCGTGCCCACCCCACATTCTTCAGAGTAGATAAAAGCCCATCTGCTTCATCCAGGCGCGGGTGGAGAAGCTAGCCAAGGTCGATAATTGAAAAATATACTATAATAAAAAATGGTCCCGCTTGGCTCATGCGGCCAAGCAAGCTGGAAAACGGCGGGCCGGGCAGATAATCTCAGGATCAAATCTCCAAGGAAATAACGGAGGAGATCTTTCCGTATGACCAAAAAAATGGAACTACTGGGCCGAGGCCTGAGAATTGTCAGGCAGAGCCCCCACATCCTGCCCACGGTGGCCCGGATGGAATTTCGCCATCGGTACGGGATAGCCTGGGATCAACGCCGCGCCACGGGCTACAGCGCGCCGCCCACCAATCTCGCCATCTGTCTCACCTTGCGCTGCAATCTCAAGTGCAGCATGTGCCGGCAGATACGAGGCGGCCAGGATGTGCCGGAAAACCGAAGCTGGTTTTTCGGCAAGGGGGAAATGGAGCTCTCGGCCTGGATTTCCCTGTTGGACCAGGTGAAGGGCTTTCATCCCTGGCTGTACGTCACGGGCGGCGAACCGCTCCTGTCACCGTTTTTTAAAGAGTTTGTGGAAGCGGCCCGCCGGCGGCACCTGGTAGTACAGCTCCAGACCAACGGCACCCGGCTGGCGCAGGTGGCCGAATTCCTGGTGGAGCAGGGGGTGGTGGCAGTCACCATTTCCCTGGATGGCCCCCCGGAGGTCCACGATGCCATCCGGGGCGTCAAAGGCACCTTCAAACGGGTGGCGGAGGGGGTGCAGGCCCTGATGGAGGCCCGGGAAAAACACCGGAGTCCCACCCCGGTCCTGTCGTTCAACTGCACCATTTCCAAAGACAACGTGGCCTGGCTGGCGGACATGGTCCCCCTGGCCATCAGCCTGAAGGCGGACGTGTTACAGTTCCAGCACACCATGTTCAATTCCCCCGAGAAGGTGGAACGGCATAACGCCTTTTTCTCCCCGGCCCGGGTTGAAGGCCTGGGACTGGAGATGGCTTTTCCCTCCATCTGCGACGGGGAATACTATCAGAGCGCCATCACCACAGAGGACATCCCGGTTCTCAAGGCCAGCCTGGCCAAGGCCCGGGAGCTGGCCCGGGACCGGCTCCAGTTGGTGTTTATGCCCAACCTGCCTGCCGAAGTCATGGGCCCCTACTACCTGGATCTGGACCATCCTTTCCTGCCGGGCTGTGATTTTTTCTGGAAAACGCTGCGGGTCTCCCCGGACGGCACCATCTCGCCGTGTCTCAATTTCAAGGTGGGGAACCTCAAGGAGCTGACCTTTGCGGCGATCTGGAACGGCCCCAAGATGCGCAAGTTGCGGCAGCTTTTTAAGCAGCGGCTGTTTCCGGGCTGCCTGCGCTGCTGCCAGCGGCACTACACCAAGGGCAGCCGGGCTTTTTAAGGCCGGCGCAGTGTTTCCACAGGCGAGACGCCTGTGCCACCGGGACATTTTCAGCGTGGGAAGAAAAAGGGGCGGACCCGGTGGTCCGCCCCTCTGCTTTTAAACTGAAACCAGAGGGATCTGGCCGGCAGGGTTATTGGGGGCCGGGATAGTCCTGGCCGTTGATCTTGGTGATGGTCAGGAAGTAAGCCCCGCGCAACCACCCTTCAATCTGTACGGGTTCCCCTTTATTGGCGAAGTCCCGCAGCACTTTCTCATTCTCATTGACGATTTTATATTCTTCGTGAGGTTTAATCCGGATGACAATGAAGCCCCCGTAACTGGTGCTGTTGACGATCTTGCCGGTCATGGTGAACGTGGGCTTGGGCGTCGCGGGCGCGCCTTGCTTTTTGGGTTGGGTCAGACCGGCCGTCGCCAGGAGCAGCAGCAAACCCAAACTTATGGTGATGATCCAGGCCACCTGTTTATGATGCATTTCTACCTCCTCGCCAGTTGGCTGTTCTTCATGAGCTTGATATCTGTTTCTTGACTTCAAAATTCCATTTCCAAATCTCATAGATCGCCGGATAGACCATCAACTCCAGGAGAAAGGAGGTGAGGATGCCGCCGATCATGGGGGCCGCGATGCGCTTCATGACATCCGCGCCGGTGCCCGCGGACCACATGATGGGAATGAGCCCCAGCATCAGGGTGGCCGCGGTCATGAACTTGGGC
>JBAZKX010000090.1:0-7661 GCA_041650575.1 Desulfobaccales bacterium | reverse complement strand
GGCGATGGCGGTGGGAAACCCCAGCTTGGTGGCCTCTTCGATCAACTCCAGGGAGCCCTCATAGAGCATGGGTTCGCCCCCCCACAGATACATAAAGGGGTGGTGGCCGTGCTCCGCCAGGTCCCGGAAGACCTCCAGGTAGCGATCCGGGCTCACTTCGCTCTGTTTCAAGTCCCGCAAATTCCGGCCGTGCAGGAACCCTTGGTCACCCCATTGGCCGCAGGTGTGACAGCGCAGATTGCAGAGGTCGGTAATGCGGAGGCTTAATTGGCGGATGCGATTCGCCTTGCCAGTCTGAGCCTGGGGATAGAGCAGATTGAAGAACCATTTTTCGCTCTGAAGGGTCGCCAGCTTGCCGCCGATCCAGGGATGTTTCGCCAGGCGCCGGAAATTTTTGAGAATCACTCCCAGCGCGATCCTGCTCCGTGAAGACATGAAAATCACATTCCTTGAGATTTGTTATAATAAGCGCAACCGATTACCAGCCATTATACTCCATGAAGGCGGAATCCCCAAGCCTTTGGGGAAAGAATGGTCTTGACAAGCGCCCCCGGGCGGGACAGAGTCCTTAAAACGGGTAGGATGAGGCGCGTTAGCGGTTCAATAAATTGGAATTTTATTTGCCCTGATCTGACTCTTAAACGGGAGCACAAAGCTTAACCAATCCATGCAAGCCCTGGTATATCAGCGCTCGGTGGTCCGCTACCTCCTGACCAAAGGTCTGAATCGTCTCTGGCCCCGGACCTTCTTTGGCCGGGTGGCGCCGCTCAGGTTGGCCGAGATTGATTTCAGACCGCCCGGACCGTCTTGGGTGGTGCTGCGCCCTCGCCTGTGCGGCATCTGCGGCTCGGACCTGCGGCTCTTGAAAGGGGCTGAATCCTTCCTGCTGGAGCCCTACGCCTCGCTGCCCGCGGTGCTGGGTCACGAGACCGTGGGCGAAGTGGTCCAGGCCCCGCCAGGCTCGGGATGGACCCCGGGCGACCGGGTGGTGGTGGAGCCGGTGCTGCCCTGCGAGGTCCGCGGCCTGCCGCCGTGCCGCTTCTGCGCCGCCGGGCAATACAACCTTTGCGAAAATTTCCTGGCGGGGGATCTGGCCCCCGGGGCGATTCTGGGCTTTACCCAAGGCGTCGGCGGCGGCATGGCCGAGATAATGGCCGCCCATCCCAGCCGCCTGGTGCGGGTGCCGGAGAACGTTCCCGATGAAGCCGCGGTGCTCGTCGATTCCATGGCCTCGGCCCTGCAGCCGCTGCTGGACAACTTTCCCGAAGCTGAAGACCTGGTGGTAATTTATGGGGCCGGCATTATCGGCCAGCACCTGCTGCGCCTGCTCCGGGCCCTGGGCTCCACGGCCCGGGTCGTGATGGTGTCCCGGTACCCGTTTCAGGAAGAGCTGGCCCTGGCCGGCGGGGCCGATACGATTCTGTCGAATCCCGGCCGGGCCCAACTGGGAGACGCGCTGGGGGCCCGATTGGTGCCCACTACCCTGGGGGGCGGCAACCTCGAAGGCGGCGCTCAGTGGTTCTTCGACTGCGTCGGCAGCACCGGATCCCTCCAGGAGGGGCTCCTGTCCCTCCGGGGCCAGGGGACTTACGTCATGGTGGGCACAGCGGGCACCCTGGGCCCGGTGGATGTCTCCAGCCTGTGGTTCCGGGAACTCCGGCTCACCGGCTCCTCCATGTACTCCCACGGAGTGCAGCGCGGCCGGCAGGTCCGCACCTATGAACTGGCCGTAGAGCTGTTGGCCCGGGGAGATTATCCTTATCAGGGGCTGGTTTCCCACCTCTTCCGGCTTCAGGATTATCGCCGGGCCTTTAAGACCGCCTTTGACAAGCGGCGCCACCAGAGCCTCAAGGTGGCTCTGGACTTGAGGGATTAAGGACGTCAGGCTGACCCATGCAACTGGTGATCTCTATCGACGTGGAAGAAGAGGGGCTGTTTTTCGGCCACTATCCCCGCACCCCGCCCGGGGTAACTAACGTGGCGGAACTACGGCGTTTGGAATTCATTCCCCGGGAGTTCGGCCTGCCTCTGACGCTCCTGGTCAGCTACCAGGTGGCCCGGGATCCCGCCGCCTGCCGGGTTTTGGCCGCCTGGCGGGACCGGGAGCGGGCCGAGATCGGGGCCCATCTGCATCACTGGAACACCCCGCCTTTCCTGGATTTGCCTGACCCCGAACCGATCCCCTCGGAAAAGTTGCCCGTGGAACTCCTGCGGGACAAATTCGCCAGCCTGGTGGATCAGATCAAGACCGGCCTTGGAATCGCACCCAGGTCCTTTCGCATGGGGCGGTTTGATGCTGGTCCCCGGGTGTGGGGACTGCTGCCGGAGTTCGGCCTGGACGTGGACAGCAGCGTGGCGCCCCTGACCACCAAGAACGCCGACCTCCTCAGTTATCTAGCTCCAGCGGACCCTTTCCCGCTGGCCTCTTCCGATATTGTCGCCGGGCAGGTGTTGGAGGTCCCCATCACCCTGATACCCCTGGTGTCCGGCGCCCCGCGTCTGATCGACCGCCTGGCCCGAGCCCTGCCCCCGGCCCAAAACCGGCGGCTCAAAGAGCTGTTTCGCACCGTCGGCGTAGTCGGAGTACAGCCGGCCTGGTATCCCCTGGCCTCCCTCAAACTGGCGGCCCTGCTTCATCGCCGCCGCGGCGGCCGGGTTTTTACCATGTGCTTTCATTCCTCCGAACTCCAACCCGGGGCCAGTCGGCTCTTTCCCACCGAGGCCGCGGTCAACCGCTTCCTCGCCAAAATGCGGGCCTTCCTTACCTGGCTGGTGCAGACCGGGCCGGTGCAGGGGGTGACCCTGTCGGAGGTGAGGCAGGACTGGGAGACCCGGAACTAGCCGATCAGGCGGAGAATCTATTTCGAAAAGCTCTCAATACCTCGGTGGCTCAGGCGTCCCCACGTTTGCTGCCAATGGTTGCGCCTTGCAGGCCAACGGCGGACCGGCAGGTCCTCCCTGCCAGTCATGTAGCCTTGACTAGCAGCCTGGGCTGGATCAAGTGGATGCCGGGGGATGGCTGGGGGTGTAATAATCCCGAGGGATCAGCCCCCGGCCCTGCGGAGAAAAGAGGCGGCTATGGAGCCGGCCATGTTTTTGCAGGAAAAATTTTAGCGAAGTCAGCATCACTCCCAGGCCGTATTTCACGCTCCGGGGAAAATTGATGGAAGAGGCCTCCTCGAAATAGCGCGTGGGACAGGAAACCTCGCCGATGCGAAACCCGAAATAAATGGCCTGGGCCAGCATTTCGTTATCGAAGACGAAATCGTCGGAGTTCTCCCAAAGAGGCAGAGTCTCCAGGACTTGCCGGGAGAAGGCCCTGAAGCCAGTATGGTATTCTGAAAGTTTGGCCCCCAGAAGCAGGTTCTGGAACAGGGTGAGGCAGCGGTTGAAAATATATTTATAAGCGGGCATGCCACCCTGGCGGGTTTGCCCTCCCAGGATCCGGGAACCGATGGCCACGTCGTATTCGCCGCTGGCCACCAGGCCGGCCAGAGCCGGAATGATCTTGGGGGAATACTGGTAATCGGGGTGAACCATCACCACGATATCGGCTCCCAATTTCAGGGCTTCGGTGTAGCAGGTCTTTTGGTTGCGGCCGTAGCCCATATTCCGTTCGTGCAAAAAGCACCGGATACCGAGGCGCCGGGCCACCGCCACCGTCTCATCGTGGGAGGCGTCATCTACCAGCAACACCTCATCGACCACGTCGAAGGGGATGTCATGGAAGGTGCGCTCCAGGGTTTGGGCGGCGTTATAAGCGGGCATGACCACCAGCACTTTTTTTCCGGACAACATTCTTTTGTTTCTCCTGTTTATCTGTTAATATTAAACGTTGAAAGTTAGATGCGTACTTTGGTCGATCAATTCCCGAGCCTGCTGCGCCTATCGGGCACCGGTTCTCTGAATCCC
Organism: Desulfobaccales bacterium; assembly: GCA_041650575.1. Lineage (GTDB taxonomy): Bacteria > Desulfobacterota > Desulfobaccia > Desulfobaccales > 0-14-0-80-60-11 > 0-14-0-80-60-11. The sequence continues at coordinate 3,749 of JBAZKX010000090.1, read as the reverse complement.
AGAGGGAAAGGAAGCCCGCCCTGCACATGCCAGTCTTTCCCCTCAAATTCATACTAACATTTTGCCCAAAAAGCAAACAGCCCGGCGTTACCCCCGGGGCGACTCCGGGAACCAGGCGGCGATGACTCGATCAGAAAAGATTATTTGGGTCCTCTTTATCGTCACCTCCTGCCAGTTGGTCTTTTTGGAGCCCTCCTATAAGTTGGTGGCGGGAGAGAGAACCAACCTGTTTTCCGGGCTGCTCTGCTCCATCACCTTGATCGGGACCATGGTTTTGAGCAAAAAAAACGCGGTCAAGCTTAAGTCCCCGGAATTCCTGTTTTCCATGGCCCTGTTGATCCTGGCCGGGGTCAGCACTTTCTTCAGCCTCACCCCGGTACCCTCGGCTTACCGAGTCTTCGTGCTGCTGGCTTCCGGGCTGGGGGGATTCTGGTGCGCCCGCCTGTTGTTGGATACCCCGGAAAACCAGAAGCGGTTCCAGTGGCTCAGCCTCTTTCTCCTGACGACCATGGTCTTTTTGAGCCTGCTGGGCTACGCGTTGGCGGGAAACATCGCCCGGTTCCTGCCTTCCCATACCGCTCCCCTCACTAATGTCATGCTCCTGTTGTCCTTTGCGCCTCTGGCCCTGTGGAGCCAGCCGTCCCGGGCCTTGAAGATGGCTGGCGTTGCTCTTCTCTGTCTGGGCTATATCGTCCTTTGTCTCAGCGAAAGGATATCCGTAGTTTTTATCCCCTTGGGGGTCTTTCTGGCAGGAGCGGCCTGGGGAGTCCTGCGCTGGAAGCACCTGGTGCTCATCATTTTGGTCATGGCCGTGGTGGTGGGCGCCTTTCATCGCCACATCATCTGGCACAAGCTCTCCGCCAGCTATCCTTATTACCGGGTGGAGAACCTGCCCTTTTCCTGGAACATTGCCAAACAACATCCCTGGTTCGGGATTGGCCTGCGGGCTCCCCGGATGGGATTTCTCAAGGACTACCAGCTTTCCTACACTTCCGTCCCCAAAGAGCAATTCGCTCGCAATATAAATGAGATTGTCAGTCCCGACAATATGTTACTCGCATTCATCACCGGCCTGGGTTTTCCTTTCACCCTGACCTACTGCGCTGGTCTGGGCTTGCTCCTGGCCAAATTGGTGCGCCTGTCTTTCCAACCGGCGGCGGGGCTCGTTTTCCATCCGTTGGTGCTCTTGTTTTCTGTGAGCGTGGCGATTTTGCACTTTCAACTCTTTGATGGGCTGCTTTTTCCTCAGAGTTGTTGGTTCTTTCATCTTCTGCTCGGTCTGATTCCCATGGGAAACCCGGCTCCGGCAGCCATCGGGATGCCGGCTCAAAAAAAGTTTAAGTTGCTGAACCCAAGAACCGACTAGGTTTCTTGCAGGAGAGCATAAGCACCGTGGCGTTAAAACCGTCCTCTCCCCAGATTCACCCTCTGCTGGTCCTGCTGTTGTTGTTGGCGGTGCCGGTAATAGTGTTTTGGAAGCCGATATTTTTTTACATCTTGGACGATTGGACCTCCTTGATTCAAATGTCGGAGTATCCTTTGGGCCAGTATCTTGTTACCCCTGATGGAGAGCAGTGGTTTCCTTTTTTTCACCTGGTATATTATGGCCTGGTAAAAATCGCCGGAGAACGTTACTCTCTCTTGGTGTTGATTAATTGCCTGGGTACGGGGCTGAATGCGTTTCTGCTCTACTTGTTTTTCCGGCGGCATTGGGAGGCCGGCCTGGCTTTGACGCTCAGTTTGGTCTATGCCCTGGCCGCGGTCCATCACGCCATCGCCTGGAACGCCTTCTATGTCGGCTATCTTCTGAGTCTGGGATTCTTTCTGGGGGCGCTCTTGATCACCGACAGCTATCTTCACTACCCATCGGGCGGCAAACTCTGGGGCATCGGTCTGTGCGGCCTTTTATCGGTGCTGTCGCATAATTATCCCCTGGTCGGGCTTCTGGCTCTGCCCTTGTATCTCCTCTTATCTGAGCGCCAGGTCTCCCGGCGCGACTTCTGGGCGCTCACCGGGGTGGTCGCCGCGGTATATCTCATCTTTTTCATCGGCTATCTGGAGTTTGCCGGTGTCCATGCCGCGGCCAGCCGCAACTTCAAAGTCTTTGCCGGGATCCCCGGCCCCGTTTACCTGGCGCATCTTTTCTGCGGCGCCATCATCTCGCCTTTTCTGTATCTGTTCTGGGGTTTCTTCCACTTCCCCATCCCGGCCTACATCGCCGGCGTCGCGTTACTGACCCTGAGTCTGGCCGCGATCTGGCGCTGGGGGGGAAAAGGGGAAAAATACCTGGCCCTCTGGGCCCTGCTGCTGAATTTTCTGCCTTTTATGCTGGTCTCCCTGACCCGTTATCAGCGCTCCGTGTATCAGGCCTTTGTGGCCCGGTACGGCATCTTTACCTTAATCGGCGCCCTTCTCCTGATAGGGATCGCCTGGCGCCTGGCGGTTGTCAGGCTGCCCTCCAGATGGGTGGCCAAGGCCCTGGCAGGGGTCCTTCTGACGGTAATTGTCTGCGGCCAGTTCTTCAGCCTGCCCCTGTGGACCGCCCAATACCAAGAGATGAGCCGGCTGGCCCGCAAGTGCTATGACATCAACCGCGGTCCCCAGACCTCCCAGGCCCTGACCCCGGAGGAATTCCACCAGTTTTGTCCCGATGCCTATCCCACCATCACGCCGCGCCAGGTTCAGGAGATTCGACGCCTGCTGCGCGGTGAGGCGGAGCCCTCATGACTAGGATCGCCTCCGGGATTTTTTTTGCGGCCGCCAAGCCGGCCACCGCGGCCCTGAGGCGGGGGGTAGCCTCGTCACGCGGGTTCCACCTTGCGGCAGCCGGGGTTAACTTTTCGGCCGCGAGTACCGTCAAATTATCAAACGGAATGTCGATAGACCCCGGGCCGCAGGGACAGGCGCCACCTCTGCCCGTGAAGGTGGCGCCAAAATTTCACCGTGATCGCAGGGGATATTCCCGCTTTGGCGGCCGGAAGAGCCGGGCCGGAAATTTCCACCAACCCCTGAGGGAAAAAAAATCTGCTATAATGCTTAAATTTAACGATATATTGATAGAAAAGAGATTTTTTTATCAAAAAATGCGTTCAAGTGTGGTAGGATACAATCGTTCCATAGTTGATGGGGGGGGAGTTTGTCTGGGGGGATATACAAATCCCATTGACATTTTCTCAAGATAGAAATAAAAAGGTGTAAACCTACCGGAGGGGGAGGGGGTAGAATCCTTTTATGACACTTAGAAACCGCTGCCAACCTTTTGCTCTTATGGTCCAAGACGCCAGGGAACAAGGGTTTTACCCTTACTTCCGGCCCATAGACCGTTCTTGGGGCACAGAAGTGGAGGTGTCGGGCCGACGTCTGATCATGATTGGGTCCAATGACTACCTGGGATTTACACATGATCCCAGAGTCATGGAGGCATGTGCCGAGGCTGCACGTCGGTGGGGCAGTGGCCCCGGGGGATCCCGATTTCTGTGCGGCAACTTAACCCTACACGAGAAGCTGGAGGATCGCTTAGCCGCCTTTGTGGGCAAGAAAAAAGCGGTAGTCCACGCCACCGGCTTCACCACCAATTTGGGGGCCATTGCCTGCCTGCTGACCCCCCAAGATATCATCGTCTGTGATCGGGAAAACCATGCCAGCATCTTTGAGGGGTGCCAGGCCTCACGCGCCCGGCTGATCCCCTTTGCTCACAATGATGCGGCGGCCGCAGCCCGCAAGCTGGCGGCGGCCCGGCAGAAGAACAG
>JBAZKX010000089.1:0-7667 GCA_041650575.1 Desulfobaccales bacterium | reverse complement strand
TATATTAACCTCCCGGGGCTGCCCCCTGGATTGCACCTACTGCGCCTCCCGCCTGCTCCAGCCCGATTACCGGCGTCGGCAGCCCCTGGCCGTGGTGGAAGAGCTGATTCACTGGCAGGACCATTTGGGGCTCACCGATGCGGCCTTCTACGACGATGCCCTCCTCCTGGCGGCCGCAGACCACCTTTTGGTGATCCTGGCAGAACTGGAAAAGCGCGGTCGCGTCTTCCGGTTCCATACCCCCAACGGCCTCCATGCCCGCCTGATCACCCGGGAGGTGGCCGGTTGGCTTAAACGGGCCAATTTCGCCACCCTGCGTCTGGGAGTGGAGACCACCGCCCTGGGCCGGGCCGGCCTGGACCACAAACTCAATCCCGGCGAACTGGAGGCTGCCCTGAGCCACCTGCGGGCCGCCGGGTTTTCCCCGGCTGAGATCGGGGTTTATCTCCTCATCGGCCTCCCGGACCAGGACGAAGCCGAAGTGGTAACCTCCATCCGGCAGGTCAAGCAATTGGGGGCCACCCCGGTGCTGGCCCTGTACTCCCCTATCCCCGGCACCGCCTTGTGGCCCCAGGCCCAGGCGTGCTCCCGCTACGACCTGAACGCCGACCCCCTCTTCCAGAACAACTCCCTCTTCCCCTGCTGGCCCGAGTTCTCCTGGGACCGCTACACCCGCCTGAAACGCCTGGCTGCTCATTAAGAGTTGTGGTAGGGTGAAATTTAGGTAAAGGGTAGTGGCCCGCGGCCTCTACCCCTCTCCTCAACTCCATCGCAGAGGCAATCACATGGGAACGTCCAGTGCCCGGCGGGGCCCCACAACGCGGTTATGGCGCTCGGCCAAGGGCGCGGCCACCCGGTATCTGTCGCCGGCGGCCGCAGGACAGGTGAGCGTCCGGGAGGTGGTGGCCCGGTATCTGGCCGCGGTCGAGGAGACCCCGGGGCAGGGGGAGCCGCTGGCGGCCTGGCGCGTGACCCGGAAAGCGGGGCAGAATCTGGGAGCCTTCGCAGAGGAAGTACGGGACTTGGGGTGGGAAGCGGCTTTAGCCGCGCGGGGTCTGGCGGACGCCCCAGGACCCCCGGAGATGCTGGCACAGGGGTTAAGCGAACTCCTGGCCGGAAGCGGCGGCGGACTGGAGGAGGCGGTGTCGCGGACGTCCCTGGCGCTGGTACTCCGGCCTGAGGTTAAGTCGAAGACCAGGCTGGACCCCGCTCAATTGGTGGCGCGGTTCCTGGCTGCGGCGTTGTTTCTGCGTCTGGCCCTGGATTTGGGAGAGCCCCTGGAGGCCGCGGCCGGCGGCTTCGGGCGGCTCCGGGCAGGATTTGGCCAGCTCAGGGAATGGATTGACGCTCAGGCTCCGGGACCGGGCGAGCCCCCGGAGGCCCCGGTTATGGCTGGCCTATGGCAAGGGCTGCCTGGCTGGACCTGGGTCACGGCGTATATGACCGCGCTGATAACCAGGCTCAGGTAGGGGCGACCCGGTGGGTCGCCCTTACGGTAATGGGAAGATCTATCAATGGCCGTTGACGTGTACCTGAAAGCCCCGGGGGAGAAACGCCGGCCACCGCCGGGGATGGCTGCGGTCATCCACCTGGATGAGCCGGGCCAGCCCGGTTTTCCCATCCATCACACCCTGGGCCGGTTGCCGGCAACCTCTGAGGCTGCCGGGCAGGCGGTCCAGGCCTTTCTCCTGGCGAGCCTGGGGGTCTGGGCCGCGGACAAATTGCTCCCCCGCAGCGCCACGCCCGACGCCTGGACCCGGCGGATCACCCTGCACCTGCCCCTAAGCCCCGGCTGGGTGGCGCCGGCGCCGCGTTTAGCGTCACTGTTGAATTTTCTCACCGGGGATGACTGGACCCTGAAGGTGCGGGAGGCCGCCTTAGATTTGGGGTTAAAAGGGCAGTGGCCCCAGCCCTGGCGCCCTGAGGCGGTGATGCTGTTCTCCCGCGGGCTCGATTCCCTGATGGGGGCCCTGGATTTTCTGGAGGCCGGACAGCGCCTGTTGTTGGTAAGCCACTACGACTTCGGCCAGTTGGCTTCGATTCAGCAGACCCTGGCCGCGGGGCTGCGGGAGCATTACGGCCCCGACCGGGTGCAGCATCTGGGTCTCCGGGTGCAGTTTCCCGAGGCCCCGGAGTTGTCCATGCGGAGCCGCTCCCTGCTCTATCTGGCCCTGGGGCTGGCTGCGGCCGCGGGTCTGGGTGACGCCCTGCCTCTCATCATCCCGGAAAACGGCTGGATCAGCCTCAATCCGCCTCTGACCCTCAACCGCCTGGGCAGTTGCAGCACCCGCACCACGCACCCGTATTTTCTGGAGCAGCTCACCGGGCTGTGGCGGGATGCGGGGATCGAGACTCCCCTGCTCAACCCCTACCAGCATCATACCAAGGGTGAAATGCTGCGGGACTGCCGCAACCGGGAAGCGCTGCGCCGGCTTTTTCCTTTAAGCCTCTCCTGCTCGCGACCGGTGGTCTCCCGTTGGCAGGGAGGTTCGGCCGGCGCCTGCGGCTACTGTTACCCCTGCCTGATGCGCCGGGCCGCGCTGCACACGCTGGGGTGGGACCGGGGGGAGGATTACCGCCACGACGTGCTGGCGGAGCCCGAGATCCTGGCCCATCGTATCCGGGGCGGGGACCTGCGGGCCCTGTCGCTGGCGGTCAAGACCTGGGAGGACACCCCCGAAGAGATAGAGGCGCGCCTGATCCTGGGCGTGTCTCCGGCAGCTTTCCCGGCGCGCTTTTTTGCCGCCCGCCAACTCCTGAGCCGGGGCTTTCAGGAAATCGCCGGCTTTTTCCGGGAGCAAGGATGGCTTAAGGCTTACATTGGGTAATAGCGCTTAAATTGGTGGGGCGGGCCTCAGTGCCCGCCTTCATCGCTTGAGGAGGTTAGTCGGCTTCGCCGCCCTCCCGGGTCGGCAATTGGAAGGCCAGGGGAAGTAATTCCTTCAGGGTCGCCAGCCGCCACTGGCCCGCCAGGTTGGCCATGATTATCTGGCAATCCGGGCTGAATTCCACCAACACCTGGCGGCAGAGGCCGCAAGGCGGGACAGGCTTCGGAGTGTCGGCGACAACCGCCAGGGCGGTGAAGCGGCGATGCCCCGCGGCAACTGCGGTTAAGATCGCCACTCGTTCGGCGCACAAGGTGGCCCCGAAGGAGGCGTTTTCCACGTTGCAGCCAGTGAAGATCTCCCCCGCGGCGGTGAGGAGCGCGGCTCCCACCTTGAAGTCGGAATAAGGGGCATAAGCCGCTTCCCGGGCCCGACGGGCCGCGTCCAGGAGTTGCTGTCGCAGGGATTCGTCCAGCATAAAGACCTTTGGAGGTAGCGTGATCTGTAGGGGGGACCTGCATGTCCCCCCGATATCAGGGCGCATACGCAGGTGTGCCCCTACAATTCCGGGGGCAAATGCGGCCTTACCCCCCCAGGGAGACGGCCAGGGCGGTAGTCAGTTTTATCACGTCCTGGTTGGTTTTGCGCAGATGCCGGGACAGGACCTGGGACAGGCGCAGGAGCAGCTTGACCCCCATGACCGGCTTATGCCAGATCAGGTCCAGAAAATCCTTTTGGTGAAGTTCCAATAAGGAGCAATCGGTTGAGGCGGTCACCGTGGCCGACCGGGTCTCGTTTTCCAGCAGAGCCATCTCCCCGAAATAGACCCCGTTTTCCGCGTTCAGGCGGATCATCACCCGCTCCTTGGGGGTGTCTTCATCAAGGACCAGGGTAAGTTGCTTGGTAATTTCCACTTCCCCGGAGGCCATGATGAAGAGGCTGTCCCCCGGGTCCCCTTCCTGGATAATGACCGCCCCGGCCGAGAATTCTTTTGGCACCGTGCGGTGCAACACCGCCTTGATTTCATCTTCTTCGAGATCCTGGAAGAGGTAGATTTTCCGGAAGAAGGCGGGGTCCATCATGAGAAATCCGGCCTTTGGGGGGCGATGACCACGGCGTACTGGCGGGGCCCCAGGATCTGGGCAGGCGGGGGATTGATCTGGTAATCGACTTTGGTGCGGCCCAGAAGATGGGTCATCTTGGTCTCGGCGAACTTGCGCCGGATGAAATCATCAATGGCGGAGGGCTCGTCGGACAGTAAGTCCTCCAGGCTCAAGGCCCGGCCTTCGGTGTAGAGGCCGATGAGAATGGCCTGATGCTGCTCCTGTAGATAGGTGGAAAAATCCGCCAGGGGGCGTCCATGGAACGTGCCGGGGATTTCTACGTCCCAGAGGCCCTGGCCGTCTCCTATCAACAGGGAGGTATAGACCCGGAACAAGGCCGGGGAAGCGATGGCCCCGGCCAGCAGAGAGCTGTCGTATTGTCCCCGGATCAGCACCTCTTCGGCCCCGGCGCGCTCCAGGTAGGAACGGTTTTCCGGCCGCAGCAGCTCGGCCATGATGCGAATCTTGGTATGGATGGCCTTTAAAGTGAGGGCGGTGAACAGGGTGCGTTGATCCACCTGGACCGCGGTTTCCCCCGGTTGCCGGTCGGCCAGGATGATGGCTTTGATGGCCTCCTTGACATTGGCCTTCAGGAGGATTTCTTCCCTGGAATAATCCCCCCGGAGATAGATTACCGTCTGCTGGGGGTATTTTTCTCTGAGGGCGTCCATCTCTTCCGGGGTGGCCTTGTTGACCAGGACCACGGGGATGGTCATCGGCAGCCGTTTGAGCAACTGGTCCAGCAGCGTTTCGGCGTCTTCCGGCCAGCCCAGGATCAGGATGTGCTGCCCAGCTTTGATCGCTTCCAAGCCTTTCTCCCGGCGAAACTTGCGTTCAATGAATACCGAGGCCACCGTGGCGGTAACCAGCGACAGGCTGATAACGCCGATCACCATCAGGCCGATGCCCACCAGACGGCCCAGGAAGGTGACGGGAACTACGTCCCCATAGCCCACGGTGGTCAGGGTGACCATACCCCACCAGATGGCCCGGCCGAACCGGGTCCACCACGGCCCTTCGGAGGGTTCGACCAGGCTGAAGCCGATGGCCCCCAACAGCAGGATCACCGCCAGGGTCAGGATCAGGGCGAAGACCCGTTCCCGATGCAGTGTCCGGATTAAGGAGGTGACCGACTCTTTAATCACAACTCCCTGCTGGAGAGTTTAACTGCATATCTCTCTGGTGTTGGCGGCCATTTGTCAAGCCGGGGCTCCCGCAAACCAGGCGTCCGGTTCAACTCCGGCGGTGGCAGTCCCGGCAATCAACGGGTCCGGCCCGTCGGCCAAGCTGGTGCAACCTGAGATGGCACCCTTTACATTGGCGATGGAAGGCGTTCTTCAAATCCAGGCGGCGCGGCTCGGGCCTGAGGCCATGACAAGCCTGGCACTTTTCCACCGGCTGCCCCTCGCGCCAAAGGTTGCGCCGCCCCTGGAAGTCGTGATGGCACTGAGTGCAGGCCACCCGCCCGGCTTCGTGCCTCCGGTGGCTGAACGTCACCGGCGGCTTCTGACCGAAACCCGGGCCGGGAATGCGCAGGCTGATGGTAGCCGGGGCCTCGGTCAGAGAGCCGGTTTGCGCCCCCAAGAGGCCTACCATCCCCAGGATGAGTCCCGCTATGCAGGCTAGAAGGCAGCCTCGGCTCAAAGTTTCTTCAGCCCGGATAATAGGAAGCGCAGGAGGTGTCGGATTCCCAGACGTTGACCCGCTGGATTTTCGCCCCCTCCCGATTTAAGATGGCCCCGAGGCGTTCGAACAGGTAGCGGGCCAGATTTTCCGACGAGGGATTGCGGTCCTGAAAGGCCGCCAGTTCATTCAGGTACTTATGATCGACCTCTTCCAGCACCTCTTTGGTCCGGGCCTTGAGCACGCCGAAATCCATCAGCAGCCCGGCGCCGTCCAGCCTATCCCCCGCCAGAAAGACCTCTACCTTCCAGTTGTGCCCATGGAGCGCTTCACATTTCCCGTAAAAGTTTTCCAGCCGATGGGCTGCGGCAAACTGCATGACGATTTTTACTTCATACATATTATTTGAAGCTCCCCTTGAGGGTGCGGAGCCGAGTCTCCATGCGCGCGACCATGTTTTTCATGTCGCTCTGCAATCCCGCCAACTCGTGATGACGCTTGGCCAGGATGTTTTTCATTTCCTGCAGCCAAAACTCCAGGAGCGCCACTTCCCTCTGCCGCAGCTCTTCCTCTACGCGGTTTTTCAATTGTCGAATCAGGGCTTCGTCCATAGTACCCCTAATATTGACTACTCTAAAAGATCTGACCTGTCAATTAGTGGGTAGATTGTACAGGAAAAATAATTCGGGGTCCAGGCACGACCGGCGGTCACGGCCTGATTCTTTCAGGAAGTCTTCGGTTGACGGGGAAGAAAACTTAAAAATACCGGATCGGCCAGTGGTGTTTCCGGGCCTGGCGCTTCAATCGCCAGGAGGGATTGACCGCCACCGGATTCCCGATAGTCCGGAACAAATAGGAATCCTGGATATGGTCGCCGTAGGCGTAAGATCGGGATAGATCCAGGCCGTAAGTTCGGGACAACTCCTGCAACAGGGACAATTTATTGGGCCCCCGGGGGTGCAGGCCGGCGATCTCCCCGGTAAATCTGCCGTCCGTCCGGTGCAATTCCGTGGCGATGAGCCAGTCCGCCCCCAACTCCTCCTGTAACGGCGCCAGGAGCAGGGACAGAGAGCCGCTCAGCAGGGCAATGGCATGGCCCCGGGTCTGGTGCTCCAGAACACAGGCCAGGCCGGTCGTACTCACCCGGGGGGAGATGTCTTCCTGGTAGCACCGCCGGGCCAGGTGAATCACTGCCTCCACCTCCAGCCCCTCGAGATAACCTTTGTCCTGGAACCGGTCCTGGGGGTTGCAGGCCAGTTGGCCGAGGTAAGCCAGGGCCTGGGGCATGCGGATCAGGCCCCGGCGCACCAGATATCGGAAAAAGAGTCGTTCCGTGTAACCCTGAACCAGGGTCTGATCCACATCGAAAATAGCGACCACCCGGCTCATAGCGTCCTCCGGCGGCAAGCGTCTCGCGGCGTGGAGCAAATTGGGGTTATGCCTTCCCGGATCTGAAAAAGATGCGGCCATCCTGGATCACCGGGATGCCCCGAATGATACAGAGTCCGGTTGTAAAAAATATAAGACCTTGGTTGAGGGGATGCAAGGTGATCAGGATATCGGGGTCCTTGAGGGCCAGGGCCCAGGTGAGGTAAAGGAGGCCGAAGATCACGCTCTTGGCCAGGCCATAGAGGGCCCGCATGAAGCGCGAGGCCACCAGGAAGCGCCCCAGGGGGGAGTGCATCATCCCGAAACCCGAGTGTCCCCGGGCGAGGGCCACGCCCCGAATGCCGTCGATCACGAAAGAGCGGAGCAGAAAGACGATGGGCACCCAGAGAGGCGCCAGTCCCAGATACATGAAGGTGATCCAAAGGATATTTTCCACCGACCGGTCCAGGGCGATATCCAGCACCGCCCCCAGTTCGGTGACCTCGTCACGCAGCCGGGCTACGTAGCCGTCAAACCAATCCAGGAGAAACAGAGCGATCAACAGCCCCAAGCCGGCCAGCCGCACCGCGAAATTGGGCACGAACAGCAAGGCCACCACCAGCAGCAGCAGCGGCAACCGGGCGAGGGTGATGAGGTTAGCCAAAGACATGGAGAATTCCTGCACCTATTGGAAAAATCCCTTTTCTTTCAATTTTAATGCCCCTCCAGATTAATTCAACCGGGGCCG
>JBAZKX010000088.1:0-7672 GCA_041650575.1 Desulfobaccales bacterium | reverse complement strand
CCTGGGGAGGCGGGGCCTCGACAACGGCCGCCTTCTCCTTGGGAGGCAGCGACACCACCCGGGCCACCGTCTCCTTAGGCTTACGGGGCTTGACCGCCTCTTTGCGAGGCGGCGGCGGCGCGGCCGCTTCCGCCTCGGGAGCTTGCTCCGGCGGGGGCGGCGGCGGGCTCACCGGCGGCGGCGCCACCCGCCGGCGACGCTTGACGTTATCACCTACCCGCAATTCCTCGACCTTGGGCGGCGCGATGCTGATGGTCTGGCGCACCCGGGCCACCGTCTCGTCGTCCAGGGAACTGAGATAGGTGAAGTTTTCCTGCATCCCCATTTCATCTTTGAGACGCTGGATCAGGTCCCGAACATCCATCTTGAATTCCTTGGCCAAATTTCCAATCCTGGTCTTACCCATATACCTAACCTTAACCCCCGAAAACTGATTCTGCCCTTAGCAGTGAGAAACGATCCCCGTAATTTTCTTCAACCTTTGGCCGTCTTCAGCTAATCGGCCGGGCCTTCGGGCCCGCCCTCTTGAGCCATTTCTTGGGCGGCGTTAATGAGCGCCGCAGCTTTTTTCTCGGTCAAATTAGTGGCCTGAACCAAATCTTCCAGATTGGTTTCCGCCACCTCCCGGGCCGAGGAGTAACCGGCCTCGTGCAAGAGACTGGCAGTAATTTCCCCCACGCCGGGGATACTCAACAGCGACAGGTAACCTTCCTTCAAAGATTTTGAGTACTTGGACTCACTCTTGACGTCTATTTTCCAGCCCACCAACCGGGAGGCCAGGCGCACGTTCTGGCCCCGTTTGCCGATGGCCAGGGACAACTGGTCATCCGGCACGATCACCTCCATGCTCTGGGTCTCCTTGCTCAGGATGATGCGGCTCACCTGGGCCGGAGCCAGGGCGCTGGTGGCAAACTTGGCCGGGTCGGGATGCCAGGGAATGATGTCGATCTTCTCGCCCCGCAGTTCCTGCACGATGTTCTGCACCCGGGCTCCTTTCATGCCGACGCAGGCCCCCACCGGGTCCACATCCGAGTCCCGGGAGGCTACCGCGATCTTGGACCGGCTGCCCGGCTCCCGGGCGCAGCCCAGGATCTGGACGATGCCTTCGGAGATCTCCGGCACTTCGGCGTCAAACAGGACCACCAGGAATTGGGGATGGGTGCGGGACAGAATGATCTGGGGCCCCCGGGTCTGGCGCTTCACATCCAGGACATAAGCCCGGATGCGTTCCCCCTTGTGGTAAACCTCCCGGGGGACCTGCTCCATGGGCGGCAGCAGGGCCTCGGTGCGCCCCAGGTTGACGATGATGCCTTCGGGGTCCGAGCGCTGCACGATGCCGTTCATGATCTCGCCTTTGCGGTCCTTGTAGTCTTCATATACCAGGTCGCGCTCCGCGTCCTTCATGCGCTGCATGATCACCTGTTTGGCCGACTGGGCCGCAATGCGGCCGAAGGCCGAGGCGTCCATCTTGAAGCCCAGGCTGTCGCCGATTTCGCATTCCGGGTCCACTCCCCGGCCTTCTTCCAGAGAAATCTCCTGATGGGGGTCTTTGACCTCCTCCACCACTTCCTTGTATTGAAAAACCTCGATCTCTCCGGTTTCGTCCTTGTACTCCACCTCGATTTCCAGGCGCGGGCCATACTTTTTCTTGGCCGCGGAACGGATGGCGTCCTTAATGGCCCCGACGAGCAGGTCCTTTTCAATCCCCTTGTCGCGACTTACCTGGTCAATAATTCTTTTCAATTCCAGATTCATGTGAGGTGCTAGCCCTCCTTGCTCAAATTTTTCAGGTCGACATCCAGCCGGGCCCGGGCAACGTTACTGAGGGGGATGCACACCACGCGGTCATCCTCCTGCAAACAGACCTGATCGTCCTTCAGGCCTTGCAGGATACCGCGGTGCACCTGAAGGCCTTCCCAGGGGACCCGGGTGGTGACCCGCACCAGCCGGCCAACGTAACGCTCGTAATCCCGGGGGGTTTTCAAGGCCCGGGTCAGCCCCGGGGACGACACCTCCAGGGTGTAGGACCCGGGAATGACGTCATGGACCTCCAACAGGCCCCCCACCATCCGGCTGATCCGGGTAATCTCCTCGAGGGTGATGCCCCCGGGGCGATCCACAAACAGGCGCAAGGTGCCGCGGCCTTTTCTAGGCTGGTCGTAAACCAGTTCCACCAACTCCGCCCCCTGGGACTGTACCAATGGCTGGATCAACTCTTCCAGCTGCGCGGTGGTTTCTCTCTTGTCTGCCATACTCACTTCGGTTCTCAGGGCGCTCAGGTTCCCAAGGGCGGCAAAGAAGTTATCATAATCCTGATTCCCACCAACCCCAGGGCCAGCGCCAGGCTGCGGATGATCCAAGCGCTCTTGATCCGATTGGAAAAATAGGCCCCCAATTGCGCCCCCAAGAGCACGCCCGCGGCCAGGGCCAGGGTCTCCGGCCACGCCTGGGCCAAAGCGCCGGTCCAGACATGCACCAGGGTGCCGGTCAACGCCATGATGGCCAGGATAAAATGGGACGTGGCCGTGGCGATATGCACCGGATAGTGCAGGAACCACACCAGGGCCGGCACATGAATGATGCCGCCGCCGATGCCCAGAAAACTGGAGAAGTATCCCACAAAGAAACTCAGCACAATGCCGATGGCCGGATAAAAGGTCCATTCGTGCCCGGCCCCGTTGACCTCGAGCAAGCTCCGGGTCGTCTCCCACTTCGATTTCGGATGCCCGCCCCTGGGGTTGTGCTCCAGGTTCGGCCGCAGCGCCATGACAATGGCCACCAGAATCAACACCGCGCTGAAAATCAGGTCGAACACCTCCCGGGAGACCTGGGAGGTCTGCAAAGCCCCGACTATCGCCCCGGGCGTGGCGGCCGCAGCAAACATCAGGCCGGAGCGGTAATCGATGCGTTTCAACCGGGCATACGCCGCGGACCCGGATAGGGCGTTGGCAAACACCACCGCCAGCGAGATGGCCGTCAGCCGGTCCGGATTCACCTGGGGGTGCATCAGGAGCAAAATCGGCATCAACACAAAGCCGCCCCCGGCCCCGATGAGGGTGCCGTAAGCTCCGATGCCGAACCCCAGGGCGATGAGCCCTAGATACTGTGCCGCGCTGAATGCCGTCATCCACTCTGCAACCTTGCGGTTTAACCGTAACTTTTAACTATGCAAGAGTTCTATTATTTTATCAATCACCCTGTTAATCATGTCCCCTTTGAGAGCTCCCACTCTATACAGGATTATTGAGGTATCTGCCGTAAATATCCGATTTGGTCTTATGTTACTTATTTGTCTCAAATTTCCTTCTCTAAAATCATTTTCATTCAATGGAATTGAGTAATTATCTTTATTAAGCTGACTGGTTATTTGGCAAAGGATAATATCGTCACCCTCTAAATCAACTATTACTAAAGCCGGCCTTCTTTTAGCCTGGGTCAGATCTGAGAAAGGAAAGGGGACTACCACTATATCGCCCTTTACAAATTTTGCCATGCCTCATCCTCTTCCGCCCGCAACCAATCTTTTTTAAGGGAAGACTCACTGGCAAAAGCCGTGGCCATTTTACTTGAAATTATCTTCCCTTTTAAAAAGTGCACAAAATCCAGTACCTCATCAAGAAGAGGTTCAGGAAATTTCTCTACCTCGCTCTTAATGATTTCCACTTTATTCATGACACTATTTCCTCTAATCGGGGTGGATGGCATCAAGCCGTTCATTTCATTCATTAAATAACTCACCACCAAATAAAAAAAAGCGGGCCGCGGCCCACTTCCGGGAAAATCCAAGATAAATGGTTAATCTCGGGGCACCCCAGAGCAACTACTTATCTCCACCCTCAAAGCAAGCCGGCCATCCTGCCCCTTACTGCCGGCCCCCTCGATGGGGGAAGCGGGTTTCCCCGGCGGACTGATTGGCATCGCCGCCAACCGTCTCGCCCCCGGGGATGGAGCGGGCAACGGGATTCGAACCCGCGACACCAAGCTTGGGAAGCTTGTACTCTACCAGCTGAGCTATGCCCGCCCAACAAGTATTTGTACTAAATTTCCGGAAAAAAGTCAAGACCTTTTCCCGGTGCGTCCCTGACCGGATTTCTTTGGCGACACTCCAGCCGCGGGCGTTGACGCTTTCTCTCGCCGCCGCGGCGTTTCCTTTACCCTGGCGGGTTAAAAATCTCTTTAAGTTACTTTGACGACCTCCCGATAGGGCTATTAACGCCTGAGCTCGGGAGATTGACTCCTATGAAAATACCGCGTCTGGTTTTCTGCCTGTTCATCCTGCTAGGCTTGGCCGGCCTGTTCCTGTTCAGCGCCGCGGCCCCCACCCGGTCCGGCTCAGCCCCGGCCATCCCCACCGCCGACCTGCACGGACCTGCGGCTGACCCCCGGCCGGAGGCGAGCCGGAGCAGGGAGTTCCTCCCGACGCGGGAGCGCGGCCTCGAATCCCGCTTGGCAGGCCCTCAAGACCTGGCCGAGCCGGAAGGCCACCACGAAGTGAGCCCGGCTGCCAGGCGCCCAACCGCCCACCGGCCCTCAGCCGGGCTTCTCAAGGTTTCGGCCGGCGCCGCTTCCAGACGCGGCTGGTCTCCTGCCGCGTTCCGCATCCCGCCGCCTTACCCGGGGTGGCCAGAGGTGCCGCCGCGTCTTTTGAAGTATCTGGATGGCTGGCCGACCCCGGGCGCCACGGCCGCGGAGGCGTGGCCGGAAGCAGAAGTGGAGGCCGATGAAGACCAGTATTAGAGTGGAATCTTTTTCATTAAATGCACCCACCGCAGAGGCCGTCGATGTCCCCGGTATGGAGGCGGCAGAAGTCCCGGCCGCACTTGGTGCATTGATCCACGCTGGACTCCAGACAGGAATCGCACTGGAGCTGTGCCTCGAGCCGGTAATCCACCGCCTCCACCGGGGCGCCGATCTGATGATGGTCTTTCAGATGAGTGAGGATCTCGGCTTCGCTCACTTGCCGGTTTCCGTTCCAGGCTGATGCCAGGCCGCAATGCTTGCAGCCGGCGCGATGCCGCCACATGGGTTCTTCCTTTTATCCTCCGGGAGGACTTTCACTGACTGGCCAGACGCCGGAGGCCCCCTACCCTTTTCTTTCCCGGGGGTTCCGGTCAGTGGGGCGCCAGGGCCTGACGGGCCGCGGCGATGTCCGCGTGGATCTGGGCCGCCAGGGCTTCCAGCGACGGGAAGCGCTGTTCTTCCCTGAGGCGGGTGACGAACTGCACCTCCAGGTTTTCGCCGTACAGATCTCCGGAAAATTCCATAAGATGCACTTCGAGGGAGAGCTCTGAGTTATCAAAGGTGGGACAGGTGCCGATATTGGCCACCCCGGGCAGGATTTCCTCTCCCCGGCGGACCCAGACGGCATAAATGCCGCTGGACGGCATGAGTTCATTGGGTGTGAGGATATTAGCCGTGGGGACTCCCAGGAGCTTGGCACCGCGGCCTTTGCCCTGGATCACCCGGCCCGCCACCCCATAAGGGCGGCCCAGGAGGCGGCCGGCTTCCGTCACCTTGCCCAGGCGCAGCAGGGCCCGGATCAGGGAACTGCTCACCACGGCCCGGTCCACTTCCACGGCCCAGACCACCTGGACGGTAAACCCGTAAGTCTCGCCCATCTCCTTGAGCAGATCGATATTGCCTTCCCGGCCCCGGCCGAAACAATAGTCATGGCCTACCACCACTTCCCGGGCCCGGAGGCGTTCGAAGAAATATTGTCTGACAAAATCCCGGGCCGGCAGCGCCGCAAATTCCTCCGTAAAAGGCAGGACCACCACCGCATCCAGTCTCGAGGCGCTCAGCAGCCGGAGCTTCTGTTCCTGGGTGGTAAGCAGCGGCAGGTTGATTTCCGGCCGCAGCAGCTTTACGGGATGCGGGTCGAAGGTTACCGCCACCGCCTGCCCCCCCAGTTCCCGGGCTCTTTGCACCACCAGGCCCAGGATAGCCCGGTGCCCCAGATGGACGCCGTCAAAATTGCCGATGGTGACCACCGTCCGGGAAAAAGTCGACTCCCCCGGGGGGAGATCATAATAAACCATCAATGCGTTCGCCTCTCACGTTTTGGCCTTGACAGAATTCCAGGTAAAATTATATATTCTTAATTCGGAAAAGGCCAGGGGGAAGCGTGTACGATTCTCCCCGGTATCCGGCCGAAGTGGCGGAACTGGTAGACGCGCTGGGTTCAGGGTCCAGTGGGGGTTTCCTCGTCGGGGTTCAAATCCCCGCTTCGGCACCACGTAAAATCAAGGGGTTAGGGCTATTGTCCTGGCCCCTTTCTTTTTGAGCGGGAAAATTTGGTAGCGTTTTGGTAGCAGAAGGATTTTGAGCGCTGAGGTTATTAAGGGTGTTGACCCCGGCCTCCAGGTAGCCGGGCGCCAGATGGGCATAGCGCATTGTGGTTTTGATATCCTTATGGCCTAGGAGTTCTTGGACCACTTTCAAGGGAACCCCATTCATCACCAGATGCGAGGCGAAGGTATGCCGCAAATCGTGGAAGTGGAAGTCCTCAATACCTGCGCGTCGGCAGGCGCCTTGGAAGGCCGCTCGGATATCCAAGAGCCGGCCGCCACTTTCATTACAAAATACGTGCCTTGACTTCAGTTGATTGCGGCAGCGCAGCGCCGCAAAGACTTCGGACAATCGCTGATTTACCGGGATGGTGCGGGGCTCGCCGTTTTTGGTGAGCCAGCCTGGCAGTCGAATCTTGCCATGAACGATCATATCCTTTTCGAGTCCGAAAAGTTCCCCTTTGCGTAGGCCGGTCAATAGGGCGGTTTCCACTAGGGGACGTAGGTGAGCCGCACATGCATCTAAGAACCGGGGAATTTCTTCTGCGGTCAGGAACCGCAGGCGAGAATTGTTATGATTCTCTTTGAGTGATTCGGCTTCCTCCTCCTTGAAGGGATTGGCCAGGATCAGTTTGGCCTTCTTGGCGTACTTAAACATCGAACTGATAACGGCCAGTTCATTGTTCCAGGTGGATAGGGCTCGTGGCTTACCCTTTTTGTTGGCCGGGGTATTAAGACGCTCAGTTTTAAAATGCACCAGGTCGGTGTAGGTGATAGCGGCAATCGGCCGGCCGCCGTTCAGGGTCTCGGTTTTCAAGAGGGAGCGTAGCACGAGGGACTTGATGTGGTGGCCTTTCTCTCGTGTGCAGGATCGCAGATATTCCTCCGCCACGGCCGCCAAGGCAAGCTCAGCCGGTGCCGACGGCGCCTCCGGGGGTTCGACCAGCTCCCAATATTTCCCGACGTCCAGTGCATATTCCACTGTGCGGCGCCACTCGTTAGCCGGGGTTTTCTTTTTGAAATTGCGGACTCTTTCCTTGCCATTCGGATCGCGCCAGCCGACTCGAAAGGTAATTCCTTTTTTACCCGCTACCTCCTTAATGTAGGCCATTGAAACTTACCTCCAGATGTAGTTTATTGGAGCTGCTATCCTCGCTCCAACTACTACATCATGGGAGCTAATGTCAAGATGCTGTCATAATTTTGTGGTCTATCAGCCAAGTTTGCACTTCCTTTGGATCGAATAAGACACGGCTGCCCAAACGGAAATGAGGAATTTTACGGTTCTTGGCCCAATTATAGAGAGTCTTGGGTGATAGCGAGAGGGTTTGGGCAAGCTCTTCGGCTCCGATTAGCTTGTTCATTTCCTGCACCTCACAGGTTCG
>JBAZKX010000087.1:0-7676 GCA_041650575.1 Desulfobaccales bacterium | reverse complement strand
AGGACCGCGTTCGGGGAAGTAAACCGGATCATCTTGGACGAGTTCCAGTACTCCGGTTTGAAGGCGGCGCGAATCAGATCGCCGTAGGTGGTGTTGAGGCCCGGCTGGCCGCTCACCGCGCCGTTGCTGAGGCCGGCCCGGGACAGCCCGCCCAGGACGCTGTCGGCGGGGTGGACCAGTTGCTTGCCCAGAGGCCGCAACGTAAGCATCTTTTTGCCGATGTGGGCCCAGGTGCGGCCCGGCGCCCCGGTGTCCAGGTTGGGACCGAAGGACATCTCGAAATCGCTCACCGGCGGGGCCGTGGCCTGGGACGCCAGGCTGGCGAACTTCATGGTGAGGGGGACTTTTTGGAGATTGCCCAGGTTGTTCACCCAGATGCCGGCGGCCTGGTCCGCGGGGCCGAAGGAGTTTTCGCCGTTAAAGATGTGATTGGCCCGGCCGTTCCAGAAGTTGCTGAAGTTGAAGACCGAGTTGATCACGGTGGGGGAATTCACCGGCTCCACCCGCCGGAGGTTGCGGCTGGGGGAAGTGCCGCCGCCCAGGGTGAACACCGGATCGAAGACCGGGGTGCCCGAGTCTTGGGCGCTCCCCGGGTTGATGCCGGTGAAGATGGTGACCTTGACGCCCTGTGAAGAAGAAACGTCATTGGCGTCCCGGAGGGGGGGCGATTCCTGCTGCTCCGCGTCCTGGCGGGCGTGGAAGGGAAAGTCGCTGGCCACATCCAGGGTGTAATTGGGTTTGAACCGGGGGCGGCCCGCCACGCCTGCAATGGCGGCATTGCCGAACGCGACATCGCCGCCGGTGTAATATTTATTGCCGGGAATACCGGAAAAATCTTGGTTGAGCAGGCCGGGGCTCAACTGGTTCTTGCGGCGGGCATCGGCCCCGGCGTGGAAGTGGCAACTGGCGCAGGCCACGATACCGTCGCTGCCCACCTGCATATCCCAGAACAAGGCTTTGCCCAACTGAATGGCCGAGGCCTTGTCCTGAATATAGTCAGCCAGGTCAGGGGGTTCGGGCGCCGTCAGGACCTTGAGGGAGGGCGGCATCTCGGGATTGGGCCCCCCCTGTTGGGCCAGGGCCGGCCCGGGAGGCGCCGCCCCGGACAACACCAGGCCCAGCGACAGGCATGCGGTCAGGAGAAGGCGGCCCGCCACTGCTTGGGGTCTTCCGGAATTTGTCCAGTTCAACATGTTATTCGCTGCCTCCCTGCCGGGATTGGTTGGTGGAGCTCCGGACAGGAACTCCACGATTCATCAAGGGACCACGTTGACAAAGGTTTCGGCGATGCCCATAACCTGGCGCGTCACGTGGTGCTGGAATTCCACCACGAACCGGTGGGTGCCGATCTGCGCCGCGGTGGGGGAGATGAGCAGATCAAACCGCCGGGCCGCGGTGAGGTTAAAGGGCACCCCGGCAGAAATGGTAAAGGGCCGGGAGTACTTGGTAAAAGGAGGTTGCCCTAAGACCCGGCCGTCCATGGCGATGACCTCGGCGTTCAAGCCTTCCATAACGCACTTGTTGAGGGAGTAGGCCCCGCAGAGCAGGCGGATGAGCAGGGTCTTGCCGGCCTTGACCTGCACCGCCACCCCGGGATTCACCGGGTCCGTGGGCAGGTTCCGGGTCCAGGGATGCGGCACCCCGCTGATGCAGAAATATGCGGGGTTGAATACATTGAGGCCCCCGCCGCTGGTGAAGTTGACCCCCACCGGGTTGCCGTTGGCGTCCAGGTTGAGGTTATCGCAGCTGCTCATGGCCGCGTCGTGGTCCAACAGGTGCCACAGGGGGTCCACGTCATCCAGAACCCAGACGGCCTCTTTGTCGTACTTGACCACCGTGTTGGCCCGGCGGACGTACCCGGGACCCCCGGCAGGATAAGGCGGAAAGGGAATGGCAGGGTCTTTCCGGGGAGGCGGCAAGGGATCGATGAGGAGCATGCCGTACATGCCGAACTCGAAGTGGAGGAGCGTATTGCGGTGGCAATGATAGAAATAGGTGCCCGCGGCGCTGGCCAGCCACTGGTAGATATATTCCCCGCCCACTTCCATGGAGAGCTTGCCCACGCCGTCGTTTTGGGAGGTGGGCTCGATGCCGTGCCAATGGATGGTATGAGCCTTTTTCTTGATGCCGCCCAAAAGGCCGTGAAAGATCTGGCCCTCCACCAGGCGGATCTCGTCCGAAGGAAATTTATAACTGTTGCCCGGAATTTTCGGGTCGAAGAAGCCCCAGAATTCCACATCCTGGCCGTCCGGCATGGTCTTCTTAACCGTTTCGAAGTGCCGGGTGATGGGCGTGCGGTCCGGCTGGGCAAAGGTGGTGAACTTCCGGGTCGGGAAGGCCGGGTGCAGCCGGGAGCCGTCCGGAGGAATCCAGTCCGGGGTGGGCAAAAGTCCGCTGGATTTCGGTGGATCTATAAACTGGCAGACATAACCTAAAAAACTCGGGTCCGCCGCCAGGGTCTTGGGGTCTCGGGAGATAATGGGTGATGGCATAATTCCTGCTCCTTTACAGTGCCTTGGCTCTGGGGCTTAAACCCCCGGCAGAGCGCCGTGAAATTCGATATGGGTGATAAGGCCCTTGGGATAGTTGCCGCCGTTGGCGGATTGGGAAATCTCCTGATGAGAGTGCATGGGATACGCGATGGGGAAGCCCCCATTGGGCCCGTGCATGAGATTATCCACAAAGCCCTCATCGGAGGTGCCGGCGATCTGCTTGGCCCAGGTCTGGGGCGGAATGTCCGGTGGCCGCATCATGGGATAGAGTACGTCCTTGCGGTTCAAGGGCAGCATGGTCCAGGTGTCCATCCACCAGATATTGTCAGCCCCGGAGTGTTCGTCGCCCTTGCCGATGACGTTGTCCACCGACACGATGTAGCCGTGATTGGCATGAATGTGGGGGGAGTGGGTGTCCAGGCCCACATGCACGTTGCGGATCAGGATGGGTTCGCCTGCCAGGCCGATCAGCGCGATGTCGGGATTATTGGCGGCAAAGTAGCCGGACTGCCCGTTGATGGTGAAATAGGTGGGCAGGAAGGCCTGCTGGAAGATGTTTCTATCGATGATTTCCCCGGGCCCGGCAACTTGGGCCTGGAGATTAAACTCCGGGTCTATTTCGCTGAAGACCCAGATGCGCTCCCGGTTATTGGGGCCATTGGGAGCCCAGGGGACCCCGGGAAAATGACTGGAATTCCCCAGGTCGTTAAACAGGCTGGCGACGTTGGGGGTGGCAAAGGCGCCGTAAGGGTTGTTGCCCGCAGTGGGTTTGACCACCAGGACCCCGTGAAGGCCCAACACCCGGTTCACCGGGTCATTTTCCGGATCCAGGTAGATGTAGGTGCCGGGATTGGGCGCCAGAAAACTTACCGTGGCACTGCCCCCCGAGCTGATGGGCCCGGTATTGGCCAGAAAAGTCCCCGGCAGGAGACCAGGAATGGCGAAACCGTGCGGCTCATCCAGGGTGTTGGTAACCGTGATGGTGAGGTTGTCGCCTTGGCTGACATAGATCACCGGTCCGGGAATGCTGGGTTGGCCATTAACGGCAAAGGCCCAACTGTAAACCAGGTTGGCGTCCACCGTTTCCTGGAGGGCCTCCACCACCTCGAGGTTCAAGGCCACATCTGCCGCCAGGGCCTCGGTCCGCCGGAATATGGGCGGCAGGTTGACGGCCCCGAGGGCAATGGCCGCCAGTCCGCCTATGCCGACTCTCTTGATAAACTCACGCCTATTCATAAATTGGTCTCCCCTTGCATGGTTTGGTGGGTATATGGTCAACGAGGACAAGCCTCGGCTTCTCGTTGGTGATCTCCTCGGTTACGCCCTTCCAGGCCAGCAAAATCCGCTGGATCTCCTCGTAGAGTTGGTCCGGGGTAAAGGGTTTTTCGAGGAAACCGTCAAACAAGCGGGTCCTGGCATTAGCCACCAAATCTCTGTCCGCGTAGGCGGTGATCAGGATGATCGGCGGGGCATAGGCCCGGCCCCGGATGCGGTCCATGACTTCCAGCCCGGTCATGCCGGTCATGAGATAATCCAGAATGACCAGGGAGATGCCGGCCTCATGGAGGTTCAGTAACTCCATGGCCTCCTCCCCGCTGGCCGTCTGGTACACGTCGAAACCCTTGCTCCGCAGGAATCGGGCGATGGATTCCAATTGGGTCGGTTCATCGTCCACTATGAGTATGGCCATGTTTACTCCCAGGGCTCTTGAAGGTTAGGCGATGAAAAAATTTTAAAACCAGTTAAACTTTAGTCGGTTACATTCCCATTAACCAAGAATTGTGCCAAGACTAGTTAAACGTGATCATTCTGAGTAGCATCAACTACTTAGAATGATCACTAGGATGGAGGCGATACGTTAGGAGGGGAGAATGGCTAGGCCAATTTGGAATAGGCGATTTGCTGTATATTAAGATTATCTATATGTTACACAAAACCCAAATCAGGATAGATATGCCATTTTGGAACAGAGGGTCAATCCAGGCCGTAGGTACGCAATTTGCGCCTGAGGGTGTTGAGACCGATATTGAGGAGTTTTGCGGTTTGCAGCTTGTTTTGGCTGGTAAGGTTGTAGACGTTGACGATATGCTCCTTTTCCACGTCCTCCAAAGACCGGACGGCCTGCTGACCTTCAGCCGGCCATGCCGGCGCCAACGCGGGTTGTTGCTCCCGGATAAACCTCGGCAACTGTTCCGGGCCGATTAGCCGCCCCTGGGCCAGGTTCACTGCAGATTGCACAATGGACCTCAATTCCCGGATATTGCCTGGATAGTCATAAGTTAACAGGAGGTCCCAGGCCGTTTCGGCAATCTCCTGCTGGGAGTTGGCATATTCCGCCAAAAAGTTCTGCACTAAAAGCTTCATGTCCTCCTTTCTTTCCCGCAGGGGCAGGAGGTGCAGCCACGCCCCCCGGAGCCGGTAAAAGAGGTCCTTGCGAAACTGGTTCTGAGCCAGGGCCTCCTCCAGGTCGGCGTTGGTGGCCGCGATAAAACGGACGTCCACCTGGCGCGGCCGGTTGGTCCCTACTTTGATGAATTCCCGCTCCTGCAGCACCCTCAGGAGTTTGCTTTGCACCTCCAGAGAGAGATTGCCGATTTCATCCAGAAACAGGGTCCCCCGGTCGGTATGCTCCAACAGACCGATGCGCTCCTGGTGGGCCCCCGTAAAGGCCCCTTTGGCGTGGCCAAAAAATTCCGATTCGAACAAGTTGTTGGTAAAGGTGGCCATATTCACCGCCGTAAATCGATGTTCGGCCCGGAGACTGGAGGCATGGATGGCGCGAGCCAGGAGTTCTTTGCCGGTGCCGGACTCCCCGGTGATGAGCACGGGGACGTCACTGGCGGCATGCAGTTCCGCCTCCTTCAGAACCTTTAGCATTTTCGGCGATTGCGTGGTGATGGCGGCGAAGGCCTCGGGATGGTCGAGTTGAGGGATGGTGGTCCGCCGGTCCAGCTCGACTAAATCCAACAGGCGCTTCCGTTCCAGGGCGCGTTTCACCGTCTGGATCAAGTCCTCGTGGGCAACGGGTTTCACCAGATAATCATAGGCATCCTTTCTCAACGCGGTCACCGCCAGACTGGCGTGGTCCAAAGCGGTCACCATGATACATTCGGTGTCGGGGCTCACGCTTTTAATCAATTCCAGCAACTCGATGCCGCTCATATTGGGCATGAGAACATCTATGAGCGCGACATCGAAGCTTTCTCCCTGCTGCACCAGCTTGGCGGCCATGAAAGGGTCCCTTTCCAGGTGCAAGTGCGTGAATCCCGAAATAATCAGGCCCCGCCGGACGCTGTCCAGAAAATCCTGCTCATCATCCACCACCAAGAGGCGCGCTTCCATGGCACGATTACTCCGTTAAATTATTGGCTTCCCCGCCGCTGAACATGACTTTAAAGGTTGACCCTTCCCCGGGTTTGCTGGCCACCTCGATATGGCCTCCCAATTCCTGGACCAGGCGGTGGGAAATGGACAGTCCCATCCCCGTTCCCACCCCCATGCCCTTGGTGGTGAAGAAAGGATCAAAGATCTTTCTCTGGGTTATTTTATCCATGCCTTTCCCGTTGTCGCTGATTTCAATCACAAAGTCGTCCTCGGGAGTGGCGCCCCGGGTTACCCGCAGCTTCACCCAGGAGTCTTCCTTGTCCGCGGCCTGGGCGGCATTAATCAACATATTGACCAGCACCTGCTCCAGGGCCAGGGGGTCCGTCACCAGGGGCGGAAGGTCCTTTGGCACCTCCACCAGGATATTGCGGACATTTTTTCTGAGCTGAGCCTGGCAAAAGGACAACACCTTGTCAATGACTTGCTTCAGTTTGACCGGAGACTTCTCTCCCGCCCCCCGGTCCCGGGCGAAACTCCGCAAGGCCGAAACCGTTTCATTGATCCGCCTGGAGCCGTGTTCCAGATTGTCCAGGAGTTTAAAGATATCCGTCCGGAGTTCCTGGTAGGACATGCGCAGCACGGAAAAGTCCGGGTGGGTCCGGGCATAGTCGTCCAGGATGGGAATAATCTCTTCCACATATTTGCGCAGGATGGGGATGTTGAAAGTAATAAAATTGTTCGGGTTGTTGATCTCATGGGCTACCCCGGCCACCAGCAGGCCCAGGGAGGCCAGCTTTTCGCCCTGAACCAGCCTGCGCTCCATCATCCTGGTCTCGGTGATGTCGTGGATCCGAATCACCGCGGCCTCCTCGGGATTCGCGCCCCCGGCCAGTGGATAGACGTGGACTTCCTCAGTACGCTCGGAGTTCCGGGGGCTTAACCGTTCACACGTGAGTGGTTCGCCGTTCAACACCGCGGCGGGAATATCGCAGCCTGGGCACTGGGTCATGCTGTCCCCGTAAACTCCGTAGCATTGCAGGTCATTGATGTCTTCCAGGTTGGCCAAGCCGTAATAATTGAGGGCCGCCTGATTCATGGTTTTGAACTGCATCTCCCGGTTTACCATGATAAGGGGATCCGTGAGGCTGTCGATGAGCGTCTTCAAGCGGATCTGGGTCTGACGGATCTGCTCCTCCGCCTGCTCCCGGGAGCGGATTTCCAGGTGCATCTTTTGGTTGAGAGCGGTGAGTTCGGCGGTGCGTTCCTCGACCCGGTGTTCCAACTCCTCGTGGGCCTGGCGCAAGCCCTCTTCCGCCAAATGTTTGGCATAGGCGATGGCTAACAACTCGGAAAACGCCACCGCCAGGCGCACGTCGTTTTCAGTGAACCCCCCCTGCTTGTTGGCCAGACCCAGGAGCCCCACCGTTTTCTCCTGGATCACCAAGGGTGCGATCAGGACGTTATCCAAAGGGGCATGTTCCTCCGGGATATCCTGCCGCCAGGAACTCCGGGGCACGTCATTATCGTAAACCGGCCGGCCCAGCTTATCAGCCTCTTCCCGCAAGCCCCGCATGGGCAGGTGTAAATCGGGGTCGATGGAGCAGGCGGAACCGCCCGTATCCATAAATAAGAGTTGATCTTGGCTGCCTCCGGCCACCACCAGGGAGAGATAGCCGCTGGTAGCCCCCGAGAGGCTTTTAAAGGCATTAAAAATGGACCGGGAGGCTTGCTCGAAAGATTGGCTTCCCAACATCGCCCGGGAGGCCGCGAAGAGGGCCTCGGTCTCGTCCCGGCGTTGGCGCGCCTCATCTAGAGCTGCCCGTAGTTTCGCTTCCACCTGCTTCCGTTCGGTGATATCCC
>JBAZKX010000086.1:0-7752 GCA_041650575.1 Desulfobaccales bacterium | reverse complement strand
GTCGTATAAGCCGGGGATTTTCGATAAGACCAAGGCCGACGAGATCGTCAATATCGAAGACGAAGAGGGCTATGAGACCGCCCGGCGGCTGGCCCGCCAGGAAGGCCTCTTCCTGGGCATGAGCTCGGGCGCGGCGGTGGCCGTGGCCATCCGCAAGGCCCGGGAAATGGAGAGCGGCCTCATCGTGGCCATCGCCCCCGACGGCGGCGAACGCTACCTCTCCACCCCTCTATTTGTCGAAAAGGAGGCCCCCACCCTCCAGTTCTACAACACCCTGGCCCGGGCCAAGGAGGCCTTCGAACCCCGGCGGCCGGGCGAAGCCACCATCTTCGCGGACGGCCCGGCCCTCCACGGCCACCTCTCCCTGGGCGTGGCCCGCCGCCTGCTGGTGGCCGACCTCCTGCACCGCTACCTCAGCTTCCGGGGTCTCAAGGTTCGCCAGGTGGTCAGCCTCATCGACCTGGACGACCGGGCCCTGGCAGGGGCCGCGGCCGCGGGGCAAAACCTGCTGGAGTTCACCGGCCGCTTCCGCCAGGAATTCTTCCACGACCTCGAAGCCCTGCGCGTCCGGACCGGCGTCCTCTATCCCTTGGCCTCCGAGCACATCGACGCCATGGTGGACCTCACGAGGAAGCTCCTGGAAAAGGGCTACGCCTACGAAAAGCTGCGCTCCGTTTACTTCGACATCTCCCGCTTCAAAGACTACGGCCGCCTTTCCGGCGTGGACCTGAGCAAAATCCGGGTGGGCAAGACCGTGGACCTGGACGAATACGCCAAGGAAAACCCCCGGGATTTCACCCTGCTCAAACGCGCCAAGCTGGCCGAACTGAAAAAGGGCCTCTACTACACCACCCCCTGGGGGCAGGTGCGCCCCAGTTGGCACCTGGAGTGCGCCGCCATGGCCCTGAAACACCCCGGCGAAACCGTGGATTTCCACGTGGGCAGCGTCGAGTCCCTCTTTCCCCACGATGAAAACGAAAACGCGGTGTTCACCGCGGCCACCGGCAAGCCGTTGGCCCGGGCCTGGCTCCACTGCGAGCAGGTCCTCAAGAGCGGCCGCCCCTCGAAGGAAGCGGGCGTCGTCACCATCCGGGACCTCCTGACCCAGGGCTTCCGGGGCGAAGAGGTGCGCCACTTCCTCCTGGCCACCCATTACCGCAAGCCCCTGGCGGTGAGCGACGCCAACCTTAAAGCCGCGGCCGTGGCCCGGACCCGCCTGGACCACTTCCTCGAGCGCCTCAGCCTGGCCGCGGGCGAGGCCCCCCTCACCCCGGCCATCGAAGAGCGCCTCTTTCAGTTGAAAAAAGAGTACATCGCCGCGCTGGACGACGACCTCAACATCTCCCGGGTCCTGTCGGCCCTCTTTGCCGCGGTGGGGGAATTCAACACCGGCCTTGACCAGGGCCGCCTGGGCCGCGCCGCCGCGGCCGCCATCCTGGCCCGCTTCCAGGAACTGAACGAAGTCCTGGGGGTCATGAACCTGGCCCCGCCCGCCGCGGCCGCGGACGCCGAGATCGAAGCCCTCCTCCAGGCCCGGGAAGAAGCCCGGCAAAAACGGGATTGGACCGCGGCCGATCAAATCCGCGTTGACCTCGCCGCCCGGGGCATCGAGATCACCGACACCCCTTCCGGCCCGCGCTGGCGCCGGCAGAGTTGAGCCAGGGAGCAGAATAAGCGGGGGAGGGCCAGGGGCGCTTACCAAGACGCCCCTGCCCTCCCAACCCTTGAAGATGGTGGCCCAGGCGTCTCGCCTGTGCAGGCGGATAATTGATATAAGCGGAGCCTGAAATCTTCCGGCGTTTTTCCCCTCTCTCCGGTCCAGACAGGGGGGAGAGGATCAGGGTGAGGGGGCAGTAATCTCATTTCCACCCCCATTAAAATGGTTTTTTCTGTAGCCGCAGGCTTTAGCCTGCGCCAGGAGGCCGATCATGCCCCAAGACTTCTTCTGGCAATGGCATACCTGGTGGGTCTTCCCCATGTTCATGCCCATCGTCTGGATCGTTATCATCGCCTTGTGCCTCTACTTCATCTTCGGCCGCCACCGGGCCAAACAGCCCTGGGTCTCCGGCCACGGCTTCGAGGGCGACACCGCCCTGGACATCCTCAAAAAACGCTACGCCAAAGGTGAGATCACCAAAGACGAATTTGAACAGATGAAGCGGGATATTATGAGCTGAAAGCTCAGACGGTTGGAAGGAATGGATTGAAGCATGATGGGAGGTATTTTTCAATACCGCCCCGGGAGGATGGTCGGGACGAGAGGATTTGAACCTCCGACCCCAGCGTCCCGAACGCTGTGCTCTACCAGGCTGAGCCACGTCCCGACTTCGTTAAATGTACCCAAAACCCGGCCCCGGGGCAAGAGAAAAACCATCGCTGGCCATGTCATTGTAGGGGCGGGGTCACCCCGCCCCTTGTATAATGTAGATTTGGTGGCACAGGCTTTCCAGCCTGTGCACTCAGGCCGCACCTGACCACTTACGGTTATGGGAGGAAATCCTGTTGGCCAAGCCGCGCCCTGCGGGATGGATATGTTTGGTTCTCCTGCTTCTGATGTCTCTTCTGGCCGTAGTTTTAGCCGGCTGCAAATCCCAAACCGAAGAGCCCCATTACGGCGGCCCCGACACCGGCCCGGCCTACGGCGACCTTTTCATTGACGCCACCATTGGCGACGCCAGCACCTTGTTGCCGCCCCTGGCCTCCGACGCCTCCTCCGCCAACATCATTTCCTTGATCTATAACGGCCTGGTCAAATACGACGGCGACCTCAACCTGGTGGGCGACCTGGCCCAAAGCTGGGACATCTCCCCCGACGGCCTTATCATCACCTTTCATCTGCGGAAAGGCGTCAAATGGCACGACGGCGCCCCCGTCACCGCCCAGGACGTCCTGTTCACCTACCAGGTGATGGTGGACCCCAAGACCCCCACCGCCTATTCCGGCGACTACCTCCAGGTCAAAAAGGCCGAGGCCCCCGACGACTACACCTTCCGGGTCACCTATCCCCAGCCCTTCGCCCCGGCCCTGGGCTCCTGGGGCCTGTCCATCCTGCCTAAACATCTCCTGGCGGGCCAGGATATCACCAAGTCCCCCCTGGGGCGCCACCCCGTCGGCACCGGCCCCTATATCTTCAAGGAATGGCGGGCCGGGGAAAAAATCGCCCTGGCTTACAACCCCGACTATTTCGACGGCCGCCCCTATCTCAACGGCTATATCTGCGTGGTCAAGCCCGACCTGGCCACCATGTTTCTCGAACTCAAGGCCGGCAATATCGACCGCATGGGCCTCACTCCTTTGCAGTACACCCGGCAGACCGCGTACCCCAAGTTCGACCGCCTGTACGAAAAATACCGCTACATGCCCTTCTCTTACATCTATCTGGGGTACAATTTAAACGATAGCCGCTTCGCCGACCGCCGGGTGCGCCAGGCCCTGACCCACGCCATCAACAAGCAGGAACTCATCGACGGCGTGCTCCTGGGCCTGGGCCAGGAAGCCTACGGCCCCTATAAGCCCGGCGCCTGGTACTACAACCCCGACGTGCCCAAGTTCCCCTACGACCCGGCCAAGGCCAAAGCCCTGCTGGCCGCGGCCGGCTGGCGGCCCAATGCCGACGGCATCCTCACCAAAGACGGCCGCCCCTTCGAATTCACCATCCTCACCAACCAGGGGAACGATATCCGGGTACGCACCGCCGAAATCATCCAGGGCCGCCTGCGCCAGGTCGGCATCCTGGTCAACATCCGCACCGTGGAGTGGGCCGCTTTCCTTAAGCAATTCATCGAAAAAGGCCGCTTCGAAGCCGTGCTCCTGGGCTGGAACACCGGTCTGGACCCGGACCAATACGACATCTGGAGTTCCACCAAGACCAAGCCCGGCGAACTCAACTTCATCGGCTACAAAAACCCGGAAGTGGACGCCCTCTTAGCCGAGGGCCGCCACACCTTCGACCGGGAGAAGCGCCGCCAGGCCTACTTCAAGTTCCAGGACATCCTGGCCGAGGACCAGCCCTACACCTTCCTCTTCGTCCCCGACGCCCTCCCCGCCATCTCCCGGCGCTTCCGGGGCATCAAACCCGCGCCCGCGGGCATCAACTACAACTTCGACAAGTGGTACGTCCCCAAAGGCGAGCAGAAGTACACCATGTCACCGTATTGAATAAAAGCTTAAGAATGGATTAAACCATAGGAGGGTAATTCAGATATCGAGTCGATCTAGCCAAAAACCGTATGGTTAATATAATGGCAAGGCATATGCAGCCTGGCTTACCCAAGCCTTGTATGTTCGGCTCTCTTCTGGAATTCCCACTACTTATCCTGGAAATTCATCTTTTCGGACTTAAAGTAAAGAAAAGCGGATTTATTGTGGAGAGTAGGTCAGATGAAGATTGACCCGATAGCACTAATTCAGGGTCAATGTCTTAGAACATCTTTTGAATCATAGGTGCATATGGGTTATGCGCGGTTAAGCTGGTTTCCCCTGGCAGGGATAGTCATGGGCTACCTCTTGATGCATCCTTTCGTCATGCTGGACCTATGTCTTGGGTCCGCAGCATCCTCACTCCACAGGATGATAGACCTGAAACAAGAACTCGAAACCCGGTTGGCGGGGTTGGAGTCGAGGGATGTCTCATGAACGATGAACCCATTATTCCGGTGGTTCTGAAATCCCCTAAACATGGAGAAAAAACCTGGGCATATCCCTGGATAGGCGTTGTGTTTGGGGTGGCTATTGGCGTCCTGATCGGGCATCCGTTTGCGATGTTGGCGTATGATTTTCACGACTACCTGATGACAGGAACCCCTTTGGACGTGAGCGGCGCCCTACTGCATAGCTTTCACCTCCAAATGTGGCCCATGATGCTGCTCTTCTCCGTCTTCGGTGGGGTGTCCTGGGGGATTATCGGTTTCGTATTAAAGCATTTCAGGGAGAACCGTCTGCGTCTGGATACCCTGCACCAGGAGTTCGAGTTCCAGGTGGCCACCCTGAGGCACCACTATAAAAATCTGGCCCTGGGCATTCACGGTTTTTCAGGGAGAATCAAACGGAAGATAACCAATTTGGATGACCTATTTCTCCTTTGTCTTGATAAGGCCAAGTGTCCAGAATGTCCTCGTTATGAAGAATTACATCCGGAAATAGAGTCCATAGAACGTAGTTTCACCGTCGTTGAAGATGCCGCCCAACGCCTGACCCACACCCTCGAGGAGGAAGTCCTCTTCCTCAAAGCCCTTACCAGCGATACTTTATATCTCACATCCCGGGACTTTTATCCCGTCCTGATCCATTGCATAGAAGACCTGAAAGCCCTGCGTTTTCGGGATAAAGAAATTCAGCTACAAATTGACGGTTGTGCCTGCGAGGAATGCCGGTCTTCCCTGGTCTTTCCATTCGACCCTTACACCATGGAAGTTATCTTGCAGAATATTATCGGCAACGCCATGAAATACGCGGATCGAATTCAGATAAGAGTGGAGGAAAGAGATAGTAAAGTAGCCGTTGAAGTGGAGGACAACGGCCCTGGCCTGGATATGGAAAAACTGAGGCAGCATCTCCTGATTCCAGGAGACCGGCGGGAGGCCGAGAGCTCTCACCTGGGAATAAAGGTGACCCTCCATCTGTTGGAGAAATTCGGGGGCCGCCTGCTGGCCTGGAGCAAACCTGGGGCAGGGGCCAAATTTATTCTTGAGTTTCCCAAGCATCTCCCGGGAACCTGGTAACCGCTATTATCCCAAGTCCAAGGCACGTCCATGGTCACCTGTAAAAGCTGGATGAAGTATTCATGGGAAGGGCATGTTTGCGAGATCCCGCCGTGGGAGACGGACCCGGACGGGTTGTGCATCCTGCATTCCCTGGCGTCCGAAAAGGATAAAAATGCCTTTGACCAAGCCCTGCAAGCCAAACTGGCCCGGGAGGATTATGACTTTCGTGAGGTATATTTTCCTGGCCCGGTTTCTTTTGCCAAACACAAATTCGCGAAACTGGCTAATTTTCACGGGGCTGAGTTTACCGGGTGGGCCGATTTTCGAGAAACTGAGTTCATAGAAGGAGCCGATTTTACTTATGATAGGTTCGCCCAGGCCGCTCTTTTTGAAAAGGCTAGGTTTGCCGGCCAGGTTCTTTTTAAAGATGCGGAAATAGCGGGGGAAGCCGATTTCCGGAATGCCAGCTTCGATGGGCCGGCCATCTTTCAGAACGTTAATGAACGGCGAGAAACTGCCGGCCGTTTGCCTCTTATCGCCTATTTTCAAAATCTCACTTTCGGCCCTCAGGGGAGCCTCCGATTTCAAGACCTCTCCCTCGACCTGGCGAGCTTTCTGGGCACCGATATGCGGCGGTTGGAATTTCATAATATCCGCTGGCACTCTTACCAGGGCCGCCAAGCTATCTATGACGAGATCTTGCTGAGGAGAAAAGGAGGCCCTTACGTCCTCAGCCTCGCTCCTTGGAGAAAACAGGGCCTTGATTACGAAGGGCTTTGTGCCAGGGTGGAAGAACTCTATCGTTATCTCAAACTCAACTATGAACGAGCGGGGGACCAAAAGCAGGCCGGGGATTTCCATTTCGGCGAGATGGAAATGCATCGCCAGGCCAGTTCCTGGCGGCGGTGGTTTCCGTTGTCCTGGTACAATATCTACCGGGTATTGAGCGGTTATGGCGAGCGGCCCCTGCGTGCTCTGGGCTGGCTGGTGGGATTAGTGGTGGGATTGGCCCTCTCGCTGCAATGGCTTGGGCTCAGAACCGCCGAGGGATCTTTAGCTGGCTTCACGGAATCACTTATCTTCGTCCTTGATCATATGAGCTTGCTCAGGCCAGAGTGGCCCAAACCTATCACCGCAGGAGGTGGTCTATTGATCGCGATCAGCCACTTTCTCATCTTGGGGCAAGCTGCCCTCTTTCTCCTGGCCATCCGCAACCGCCTGGGCCGCCGCCATTAGCCAGGAATATTTCACAGACACGGGCTTTCGGAGTGCTTGATAGAAATGTTAGGGAGTTGTCAACTATGCCATCTC
The DNA here is from genome assembly GCA_041650575.1 of Desulfobaccales bacterium. GTDB lineage: Bacteria > Desulfobacterota > Desulfobaccia > Desulfobaccales > 0-14-0-80-60-11 > 0-14-0-80-60-11. The sequence goes on along the minus strand of JBAZKX010000086.1, from coordinate 739 downwards.
CGCACCTCTGCTGTGAGTTTATTTCGTTGCTTCTTCAGGGCTGAAAGGAAATGAGCGATAACTGCTAAATATCCACTATTTGTGCCCCATTAAAACTTTTCGATATCTTATCCAGACCTCTTGATCGAGATTCCTTCCTCTGATTTCCATGGGGTCGAGATTCCCAAGATTCTCTTCAGGTCCTCAGCGCCAACTCCTCCACCAGCCGGTCGGCGAAGGCCAGGATGAAGTCCCTTTGGGCCCGGGTGGCGTAGCCGATGCAGGTGCAGCGCATGGACTGCTCGGTGCGGATGAGGAACTCGAAGCGCACGAAGTCGTCCCCCACCTCCACCGCAAAGCGGAAGGGCCGGCAGTTGGGGTGGGAAAACTGCTCCGGGCTCAGCAGATCCTCCGGCAGGTCCACCCACCAGATATCTTCCAGGCGGGCGGCGATGGCGTGTTCATGGAGATACTCCCGCACCCGGGGCATATCGTTCCGCACAATTTCATCCAACGTATAGTGTCTCATAAGCCTTCCTCAGTATGGCGGGAAAGGGCAGCGCATCCAGCCTTTTGCATTAGCCGGAGCCTGCTCGGTTCCCAAGTTCAGTGGCACAGGCCTCTGGCCTGTGAAAGGCCGCCGCCCGCCGCGATAAATCTATGCGAATAGTGCAAAAGGCGGGCCCGCGCCCGCCTTTTCAGATTATCCCCATGCTTACCTGATCGCCGGGCCTCAGGACTCCGCCGCCGGTTTTTTTGG
>JBAZKX010000085.1:0-7778 GCA_041650575.1 Desulfobaccales bacterium | reverse complement strand
AATCGGTTTCGGGGCAGTTCTTTCAGTTACTGGCCGGGCTCGGTGAAAAGGTCATCATGGAGAGTTGCCGCTATGAAGCGATGCTCGGCGGCTTGAATGGCAAGGCCGGTGATCTCGACCGCCTGGTCTCCCAATGGGAACAGTGGTTTACCGGTTCGGTCCCCTCCACCCCGGAATTGGAACAGAAACCCGCGGCCGGGACCGTAGAGTTCGGCTGGGATTCCGTCATCAATATCAATGCCTGTAAGAAGCAGCAAGCCATGGATATCCAGGCGGCAGCCGCTGATTTTCTGACCCGGAATCCCGATCTGGCCCGTGACCGCGACAAAGTCCAGATGGTGGTTTTCTGTCTCAAGAACTATATCAGTATCAATCCCGAAAACGCCGGGCTGCCGTTCCGGGAAAAGTTGGACCGGGCCGGCGACATGGCCCGGGGGTTTTTACAGATGAAAGGCCCTGTGTAATGGAACCCTTACGGCCAAACCGCGAGTGGGTGGCGCCCTTCCCAGGGTTATTCCCCCCGCCGGCCTTGTTTTCGCGATCCAGTTTTCAGAGGAGGACGATATGACTTCAAATTACCCGGTAGCGCCGGCCATGGCCTCACCACCGCTTTCCCTGGTGCTGGAGATTGACCGCCGGGAAGACGATGCCCCGCTCCTGATCCCCGTGACGCTCCAGAACCTGTCCCTGGGAGTGGTTTCCTTGACCGTCGCCAATCCTTGGGTCATATCGGACTGGTCCATTTACCACGGGCAGGATTGCCTCCTCCACATGGGTGGGCCGGACGAAGTGGAACTTGACCATATTCAGGGGAAAATCACCTGGTCCAAGTTCGTCGGCGATCATCGGCCGCAATTTTCTCTGGGTTTACAGTTGCACAAGCCATCCGAGGCCACGATCAGGCGGCTGCATGATCACCTCACCCACACCACGAAAGATCTAAGGGGTCTCTGGGAAAAATATGACCAGGCCCACGAAATCCCGGCCAATGCGCAACTGGTGCAGCATCTCTCCCGGGCCGGGATGGCTTGCTTGATATGCGGCGTGGCTCTCCAACTGACCGGCCGGCCCCCTTACGTCGCGCTCGGATGGGCCTTCTGGGCCCTAGGAACCATGGGGGTCGCCTCGAAAATTATGTGGTCCATCAGACAGCGGCGGGTTGCCTCCTAAAACAGGGGAAAACCCTAAATATTTTCTGGAGAAAAGGCGATGCCGACTAACTTAGGCAGGATCAAGTTGTGGAGTATTGGCGGCGGCAAGGGGGGGATTGGCAAAAGTCTGGTCACCCTGGGATTGGGAATCGCCCTGGCCCGCCTGGGAAAGAAGGTCATCCTGATCGACGGCGACCTGGGGGGCGCCAACCTGCATACCTTGATGGGAGTGCGCTACCCCCATGTCACCCTGGAGCATTTCCTGACCAAGAAGCTAAGCCGGCTGGAGGATACCATCATTGAGACCTCCGTTGAGGGCATCGGCCTCATCTGCGGCGCCGACGACCTGCTGGGGTCCGCCAACCCCACCTATTCGCAAAAACTCCGGCTCTTAAACCAGATCGAAGAACTGCCGGCCCAATACGTGCTGCTGGATCTAGGGGCCGGCACCTCCTTTAATATCCTGGATTTTTTCAATTATTCCGGTGGGAAAATTGCCTTGTTCACCTCTCAGGCCACCTCCCTCCAAAATGCCTACGGCTTTATCAAAAGCGCCTTATACCGCAAGTTGGCCCGGGATTTTGCCAGGGATGACGGGGTCCTCCAGCTCTTATACCAGGGAAGCGACATCGGAACCGAAGCCGGCATGCAGTCGATCCAGGACCTGGTGACCCGCGTCAAGGACCTCAGCGACGAGCAACATGCCCGTCTGACCCAGGCCTTGCGGGATTTCCACCTTTTTCTAGTGGTGAACATGGTCAAGAGCAATGCCGATCTCAAGTCCCCCGAAATTATCCGCTCGGTCTGCCATGATTTTTTGAATATTGACTCAGACATTTTAGGTCACGTCGCCTTTGATCCGGGGGTCGAGACCGCGGTCAGCCAAATGGTGCCCTTTCCCCTAAATCAGAAGAAAAGCAAAGCCATGGTGGGACTGGATCAGATCGCCCTGAGAGTCGTGAAGGAATCCCGGCTGCCCCGGGTCGCCTGGGGCCGGGCCGCGGAGCCTGCCGAAGAAGAGGATTTGCCGTTGAATACCATCATTACCAATCCTTCCAGATCATGAAGCTCACGATCTGGAGGCCTTGGAAAGGTTGAGAAGAATTATGACGACTGTGTCCGGCGTCGAACCCCAACCGCCACAGCCGGGTAGGCCGAAGCCCTACTCCGAGGAGAGTTTTATGAGGTGGATTATCGCGTTCTCCCTCGACGAGTCAGGTGCTCCAGCCGTGGAGTACGCCTTCCTCCTGGCGCTCATTGCCATCGCCATCGCCTCCGGTCTCAAATCCTTCGGCGAAGCGGTCAAGAGCCTGTTTGACACCGCGGGTGGTTCGTTCTCGTCCTAGAAATGAGATAGCCCCGGCGGCAGGGCCCGGCGTGATGTGCGCCCCGCGGCTTGGCGCGGGCTGATTTCGTATAAATCCGCCCAGCCCCGGCCGGCCGGCGGCAGCTCTAAGGCAGGACGGCCTGAACCTGTGGCACTAATCAGGAAATTCACCGAGGTCCGACTTATATGAATCTGGCCCAACGTCTTTTGAAAGCCGGCGTCCTGACCTCCGAGGCCTTGGCCCCGGCGCTGTATCGGCAGAAAAAATATCGCGGCTATCTGGCCAAACACCTGTTGGATCTCGAACTGGTGGAACCCGAGGTGCTGGCCGATTTTGTCCACGAATACCCTCCCATGCCCCAAACTTTTGAGGATCTGGGCCTGCCCAAGAACCTCCTGACTCAGTTGGTGCTCAAGCATACCCTGTTCCTGGATTCCGTTTCCGCTCAGGAAATGTCTCAAAATCTGAAAATATCCCGCCCCATGGTGGAAGAGATCTTTGAGCATCTCAAAACCCAGGGGTATGTGCGGGTCAAGGCCCGGGATTCCCTGACCCCCAAAAGCCATATGTCCCTTGATCTGCGCTACGCCTTGACCGACGCCGGCAAACTCCACGCCGAGCAGTGCCTGGAGTCAAACCGCTATGTGGGCCCGGCCCCGGTGCCCCTGGAGGATTACTGGGATTGGGTGGAAGCCCAATCCATCAATCAGGTCAAAGTGGAAAAGGGACGCCTCAAGGAGGTGTTCGCCGATTATGTCGTGCCGGATCATTTTATCGCCAAACTCGGGCCGGCCATCAATAGCGGCCGCTCCATCTTTCTCTTCGGCCCCTCGGGCAACGGCAAAACGGTGATTGCCAGCTCCATCGGGCAGGCCTATCAGGACGCGGTCTATATCCCCTATGCCCTCTTTGTTTATGGCCAGGTCATCCGCCTTTATGATGAGGTCAACCACCAACCGGTGCCCGCCACCCCGGAGACGCCGCACCACGATAAACGCTGGGTCTTATGCCGCCGCCCCATTGTCATCGCCGGCGGTGAAATGACCGAGGATGCCCTGGAACTGAGGTTCAACCCCCACTTGAAGTTTTATGAGGCGCCGCACCAGATGCGGGCCAATAACGGCGTGTTTATCATTGACGATTTCGGGCGCCAGAAGATCACGCCCCGGCAATTGCTCAACCGCTGGATATATCCCCTGGAATCCCGCCAGGATTTCTGTTGCCTCCACACCGGCCAACAGTTCGGCGTGCCCTTCGACCAGCTCATCATCTTTTCCACCAACCTGAATCCTTACAGCCTGGCGGACGAAGCCTTTCTCCGGCGTATCCGGCACAAGATCTTCATGGGTTATGTCTCCCCGGAACAGTATCTGGAGATCTTCCGCCGGGTGTGCGCCGAATACCAGATCGCCTTCGATCCCGAAGTCATCCGGGACATGATGGCCCGCTATTACGTGATCTCCTCCCGGCCTTTCTGCGCCTGCCACCCTCGGGATCTGGTCGAAAATCTGGTGGACCGGGCCCGGTTTCTGGAGCAGACCCCCCAACTCACCTCCCAGGAACTGGACTACGTCTGCCAGACCTACTTCGTCAAACCCATGGGCCTCACCGACTACGACGCCATCGGCGACGAAGCCAAAACCATAGTCTGAGCCGACCTTAATCCGTATAACAACCCTGGAGAAATCAAAGGCTTTTCTGAAAGTACGGCGCGTGTTGAAGGGGCAAGCCTTTTTGCTTCACAGATGCGCAAATCTTGATAAACTGTTGATTACCAACGAGATTGGGAGGATAACCATGCGGACCGGCAATCCGGCTTTAAGCGATAAGACCTTCACCGGATTCGGGCGGCTGGCCCGGACCGAGGCGGCCATGACCATCCAGGGAACCGCCAACAAGGCGATGGTGCTGCTGCTGTGCGTCCTGGTCACCGCCTCCTGGGTTTGGAGTAAATACTACGAGGTCATGAACCCCCAGGCGGTGACTCCCTGGGTGGCGGTGGGCGCCATCGCCGGATTTATCGTGGCCCTGGTCACCATCTTCAAGCAGACCTGGGCGCCCGTCACCGCGCCCCTCTATGCCCTCCTGGAAGGCTTGGTCATCGGCGGCATCTCCGCCCTGTTCGAGTCCCAATTCCCCGGCATCGTCATCCAGGCGGTGGGTCTGACCTTCGGCACCTGCCTGGCCCTGCTGCTGGCCTACAAATCCAGGCTGATCCGGGCCACCGAAAACTTCAAGATGGGGGTGGTGGCCGCCACCGGCGGCATCGCCCTGTTCTATCTCCTCACCATAGTCCTGGGCTTTTTCGGCATCCAGATACCCCTGGTCTATCAGAGCGGCTGGGTGGGCATCGGGTTCAGCCTCTTCGTGGTGGTCATCGCCGCTCTGAACCTGGTGCTGGACTTCGATTTCATCGAGCAAGGCGCGGCCCAGGGAGCCCCCAAATACATGGAATGGTACGGCGCCTTCGGCTTGATGGTCACCCTGATCTGGCTCTACCTCGAGATGCTGAGGCTCCTGGCCAAGCTGCGGAGCCGGGACTAAGGGCGCCGGGGCGCACCCGGGGCTCTTTTAAGACTTCTCCAGGAGAACCAGAGCCCGGTAGGGTTCCGCCATATTCAGGGGGAAGTCGATCACCAGGTCGCCGGCAAACCCCTGGGTATCGTTGCTGACCAGAGCGTAATCGCCTTTGCCCAGATGTTCGTTCAGTTGCGCCAGGCGATCGGCGTCGTATTCCGGCCCCATTTCAAGGAAATATTGCGGGGTGTAGGCCACGGCCCAGGCCTGTTTGGCCTTAAGCTTTTCCATGGGTCTTACTCCTTATTAACCAAATCAACGCGGCAGTCGGGGGCATCCCCCGGGACTTCGAATTTATTTAAATTTAGGTATGATTGCCGGAGCCGTCAATGCCCGGCCGCCAGACTTTACCGACGTAAAAATGCCGGAACCCCTATGACCCGTCAGACCGGAAACCAAGGCCCGGGGAGCCCGCCCGGGGATGCCTCCCTCAGCGAAGTGGCCTTGATCTCGGCCTTCAGCCGGGAGTTCGGGATCCCGCCGTCTCAGGTCGTCCTGGGCATCGGCGACGACTGCGCCGCCCTGGCGCTGGACGGCCCCGATTATCTCCTGTGGACCGTGGATACCCTGGTGGAAGGCGTCCACTTCGATCTGGCCTACACCTCCCTGGACCAACTGGGCTGGAAGTCCCTGGCGGTGAATGTGAGCGACATCGCGGCCATGGGGGGTGAGCCCCGCTACGCCCTGCTGTCCCTCGGCTGGCCGCCGGCCCGGGACCGCGGCCCGGCCCTTCAGTTCGCGGCCGGCCTGGCCCGGGCCGCCCGGGAATACGGCGTGGCCGTTATCGGCGGCGACACCGTGGCCGCGCCCGAACGCCTGGTCATCACCGTGACCCTGACGGGCCAGGTGCCCGCCTCCCAAATGCTGCGGCGCGCCGGAGCCCGGCCGGGGGACCTGGTCTTCGTCACCGGCCCCCTGGGCGAGGCCGCCGCGGGCCTGGAAATCTTGCGCCGGGGGGCGAAGCTATCACCGGACCTGCAAGAGCCCCTGATCGAAGCCCACCTGGCCCCCCGGCCCCACCTGGCGGCCGGCCGCCTCCTGGCCCGGGAAGCCCTGGCCACGGCCCTCATCGACACCTCCGACGGGGTCGCCACCGACCTGTTCCATATCTGTCAAGCCGGGAGCGTGGGGGCCCGGATACCCGCGGCCGCAGTACCTATCTCACCCCGGGTTCGAGCCGCGGCGCCCGCTTTGGGCGTGAGCGCCCTTAACCTGGCCCTTACCGGCGGGGAAGATTATCTCCTTTTGTTCACCGCCTCTCCCGAGATGGCCGCCCGCCTGGATCAGGCCTTCACCCGGGCCGGGTTGGCGCCGCCCTTGCCCCTGGGCCGCATCGTCCCTGGAGACCGAGTTAGCTTAGAGACCCCGGAGGGCGACGTGGACATCTCGGGCCGGGGCTACGACCATTTCCGCCTTGACCTGGCGGCCCAAGACCTTTAAGATTGAGGTACCATTCCGGTCCGCCTTGACTCGGGACTTATGGCATGACTGTGATTTCAAACATAAAGGATTAACCGTTCCATGTGCGCCAATCCAGAGGAACGTCCGTTGAAAGTCTGCTCCACCTGCCGCCACTGGACCTATAAATACAAGGGCCTGTGCACCCGTCTCAACCAGGGAGTGGGAAAATTCTGGACCTGCGAGGAGTGGACGGCTGCCGCCGGCCATCCGGCGCCGGAAGGCCCGGAGACTTCGGCCGCCGGACCCCCCTCCGCCTAGCCCCAGGGAGGCTTTGAGATGCAAGAGGTCGCGTTTACGGCCCTGGTTCACGGGGTTTACGTGGTGACCACCCGCCTGGACGACAAGGTCAACGGCATGACCGCGTCCTGGGCCTCCCAGGTGTCGCTGCATCCCCTGATGGTCATGGTGTCCATCGCCCCGGCCCGCTATTCCCACAGCTTGATCAAGGAAAGCGGCGTCTTCGCCATCAATGTTTTAACCAGCGATCACGTGGACCTGGCCAAACGCTTCGGCTACAAAAGCGGCCGCAGCGTCGACAAATTCGCGGGCTTGAACTGGACCACCGCGCTGACCGGCGCGCCCATCCTGCCCCAGGCCTATGCCTACCTGGACCTGAAGCTGGTGCACAGCTTTACCGCGGGGGATCACACCCTGTTCGTGGGAGAAGCGGTGGCCGCCAAGATCCTCCATCCCAACAGTCAGCCCCTCATCTTTAAAAAGACCGATTTTTTTTGAGGCTCGGTTTCCCCGGGCCGCCGGTCGCCCGCTTTCCGCAGGTCCCCCGCCGGCTCGGCGGCCCCCGGGTCGCGCCCACCGTTCAGGCCCCAGAAAATATTTGACTTCCCCGAGGCATTGGTTTATTCAAAACTTATAAGTTTCCGATTCTAGAAGATACTTCTGGGATAGGAAACTCGGGGGAAAACGGGGATGATTATCAATTTCGGGGATGTGGGACGAATCTGCCTTAACCAGGAGATTCGGGGGGTCTGTGAGAACTGCCTCTGGTGGGAGTGGGATTCCCGGCAGCAACGGTGCAGCAACGCTCAGTATCACGTCTGCCCGTTGTATCGGGACCTGCTCTTCAACGCTAAGGTTTCCGCCCGGTTGCGCCAGGAGCTGCGGTCAGGGTTTCCGCCCGCAGACGCCGGCTCAGGAGATCAGCCTGTCGCACCGGCAGGGGAATCCGGTATTTCTTAACGCACCCCAGCACCATCTCCTGACATTCCGGCAGCGTGATGCGGTGGCCGGGGGAGATGTAGAG
>JBAZKX010000084.1:0-7884 GCA_041650575.1 Desulfobaccales bacterium | reverse complement strand
CGGCCAGAGTCTCCCCCCGGAAGATATCCAAGTCGACCCCGGTGAGCACGTCCACCTGGATACCGTTGTGACTGAAGGTTTTGACCAGGCCCCGCAACTCGCTCATTACCGGGGTCTGAGGGGTTACATGTTCGCTCATTGCATTCCTAAATGGGGTAAGCCACCTTATCACTTTCCCTAAAGAGCGTCAATCGCGCGCGGCTTTCGGTCTTCGATTTCCCCCGGGGCGGCGGCCCGTACCGGCAAAGAGGAGATTCTTCACCCGGCTCGAAATAGGAACATTCCACCGCCTGTTAAGGTTTTCGACCTTTTCTTTGTCAATCCGTTAAGGTCCCAACCAGCCGATAACCAGAAACCTATTCATATCTGATGGCCTCCACCGGATCCAGGCGAGCCGCCTGCCAGGAGGGGTAGAGGGTGGCCAGGAAGCTGATGAGCATGGTGGCGCAGATGATGGAAAGCACATCCAGCGGCTGGATCGTCACCGGCAGGGTGGAGATGTAATAGACATCCCGGGGCAACTTGATGAACTGGTACTCCTTCAAGATGGCGCAGAGCACCAGGCCCAGCCCCAGGCCGATCACCGTGCCCAGGCCGCCGATGACCAGGCCGTTGAGGATGAAGATCTTCATGATGCTCTGGCGGGTGGCTCCCATGGACTTGAGGATGGCGATATCCCGGGTCTTTTTCATGACCATCATGAAGAGGGTCGAGGCAATGCCGAAGGCCGCCACCAGAATGATCAGGGTGAGGATGATAAACATGGCGATCTTTTCGAGCTTCAGGGCGGCGAACAGGCTGCGGTTCATCTGCATCCAGTTGCGGGTGTAGAACGGCGGCCCCAGTTTATCCTGAATGAGGGTAGCGAGTTGCTCCGCGGCGTAGATATCTTTGATTTCCACTTCCAGGCCGGTGACCCGGTGGTTCAGCCCCAGGAATTCCTGGAGGCCCGGGATGCTGGTATAGACCAGGGAAGAGTCGAATTCATACATGCCCGAATGGAAGATGGCACTGACCAGAAAGGCCTTCATCCGGGGCAGCCTCCCCATGGGCGTCAGGGTGCCCAGGGGGGAGACGATATTCAGGTAGTCCCCCACCTTGAGGTTGAGGTTGCGGGCGAGCTCGTTGCCGATGGCGATGCGGGGCGGCTCGCCGGGGCCCCCCAGGGCCAGGTCCGCGAACTTGCCCTGGACCACGTCCAGGGCCTTGGGTCCGCCCCGGCGGATGGTTTCCAGATCCAGACCCCGGATCACGCCGCCGGAGATGCTCCCCGGGGTGGAATACATCACCTGGGTATAGATGAAGGGCTCCGCGGACACCACCCCGGGGACCTCTTTGACCTGGGCGGCCACTTTCTGTTCGTCCGTGAGGCTGGTCCCGTGCTTGAGCACCAGGACGTGGGCGTTGACGGACAGGATCTTCTTTTTTAGATCCAGATCGAAGCCGGTCATCACCCCGATCACCACGATGAGGGCCATGACGCCCACGGCCACGCCGGCTACGGAGATGAAGGTGGACAGGGGCAGGAACCCTTTCTGGCGTTTGACCCCCCGGAGCAGCCGCAGGGCCACAAAAGACTCGAAGAAACCCAAGGAGCTTACCTCTCAGGCCTGAGGAGGGGAAATAAGATGACGTCCCGGATGGAGGGGGCGTCGGTCAGGAGCATGACCAGGCGGTCGATGCCGATGCCTTCGCCCGCGGTGGGCGGCAGGCCCTGCTCCAGGGCGGTGACAAAGTCCTCGTCCAGGGCGTGGGGCATTTCTTCATCGCCCGCGGCGTGAGCGTCCAACTGGTTTTCAAAGCGGCGGCGCTGGTCAAGGGGATCATTGAGTTCGGAGAAGGCGTTGGCCATCTCCCGGCCGGCGATGAAGAGCTCGAAGCGGTCCACCACCTCGGGATCGGCGGCGCTTTGCCGGGACAGGGGCGAGGTCTCCCGGGGGTAGCCCAGGATGAAGGTGGGCTGCTGCAGCCGAGCTTCGACCTTGAGGTCGAAGAGCTTGGTCAAGGCCCGGCCGTAGCCTTCGCCGGGCCGCAGGGCGACCCCTTCCTCCCGGGCCAGGTTCACCAGGGCCTCCCGGTCCCGCACTACCTCCGGGGGGAGGCCGCCGATACTGGTGAGGGACTCCCGTAAGTCCAGGCGGCTCCAGGGCGGGGTCAGGTCGATCTCGACGCCCTGGTAGAGGAGGCGCCGGCTGCCCAGGACTTCCTGGGCCACCGAGCCGATGAGCTCCTCGGTCAGGACCATCAGATCTTCATAGGTGGCGTAGGCCTGGTAGAACTCCAGCATGGTGAATTCGGGATTGTGCTGGATGGAGAGTCCTTCGTTGCGGAAATTGCGGTTGATCTCGAAGACCCGGTCGAACCCCCCGACTACCAGGCGCTTCAGGTAGAGTTCCGGGGCGATCCTGAGGTAGAGGGTCATATCCAGGGCCTGGTGGTGGGTGACGAAGGGCCGGGCCGTGGCGCCGCCGGGAATGGGCTGCATCATGGGGGTTTCCACTTCGAGGAAGCCCCGCTTATCGAAAAATTGGCGCATCAGACTGATGATCCTGGCCCGCTTGATGAAGACCTCCCGCACCGGGGGGTTGACCATCAGGTCCAGGTAACGCTGGCGGTACCGGGTTTCGACGTCGGTTAAGCCGTGGAACTTTTCCGGCAAGGGGAGCAGCGCCTTGGTGAGCAGGACGAACTCGGTCACCGCCAGGGTGAGTTCCCCGGTCCGGGTGCGAAAGAGCGTGCCGGTAAAGCCCACGATGTCTCCCAGGTCCAGGCGCTTGAACAGGGCAAAGGCCTCGGGGCCCAACACCTGTTTCTGGACGTAGGCCTGGAGGCGGCTGGTGCCGTCCTGGAAGTGGCAGAAGGTGGCCTTGCCGAACTCCCGGAGGAGCATGAGGCGGCCGGCCAGACGGAAGGTTTGATTCAACCCTTCCAACTCGGGCGCGGCCAGTGCCCCGAATTCTTCATGGATCTGAGCCAGGGTGTGGGTGGGAACAAAGCCGTTGGCGAAGGGCTCGACGCCCTGTTCCCTGAGTTCGGTCAGCTTCTGCAAGCGCTGGTTGCGGATGTGGTCGGATTGTGCCATGGGGTGTCAGCCTGATTATCGATACTGCTGGATTGGCCCTTAAACTTACATTTTTTAGATTATTCGCCAACTATAGTCAAGCCTTAATGATGTGGGCCAGAGAAGCCAGGGGTTGCCGGCTTGTCGAATTTTGATACTCAAGGTTACTATTTCTAAATATTAATGCAATTTACTTATAAGATCATGTAGCTTATCTGTAAATATAATATCTTGACACCTGACCTAAAGATGTTTATATAAAATTTACAAATAAAAGAACCCTCGGGAACGATTGCATGCCTGTTTTCTCCTCCTCCTGTGGGTGGCGTGACGCAGGCCGCACTAACTAAAACTTCCTGGGCGTAAATTTGTAATCGGCGAATTTACCGAGGTAAGCACCGGTGCCGAAGGAGAGTTGCCATGAAGAAAGCGGTTTTGATGTGGATGACCGCGGTGCTCCTGGTCCTGGGCGCGTCTGCGGCAGGGGCTATTCCAGTCATTTACATAGACGACCTTGGAGAAGGGGCCCCAGTGGTGACCTCCAGTGGCTTTCCTTCGATCCCGCTGATTTCCAATCCTATCGTGGCCACGCTTGATGAATTCGCCAACATAACCGGGGTTTTGACTTCCAACTTCATTGCCGCCGGTGCCTATGGATTTGAGATGCTGGACCCGGCAAGCGAAGGCGGCGGCGTCAGCGATTTTTTTACCCTGCTGGTCTCACCAGTCATTAGAATACCCTTTGATGGCAGCACCCAGGCTATCAATCTCACCTTCTTCTCTGACGGCGCGGCAGGCTATGACCTGGCCCTCCAGGCTTTTGAGTTAGCCTTTCCCAACGCGCCGTCGCTCGTAGAAAATGGAACTCTGCAAAATATTTTTTCATTCGACGGATTGCAGGTTTATGCGGCATCCGAAGTCGTGATTCCTGTCCCCGGCAGTGTACTCCTCTTCGGTAGCGGCTTGCTGGGGTTACTGATATGGAGAACAAAGCGCCAGAGTTAAGGTGCTGCCTGACCCATCACTTTAATGGATGTCCTAATTACGGACATTCTGCCCTTTTTTCTTGACACCCAAGCAATATGCAGTAGTAAGGCTTTCCGGCTTTTCTGTCCGGAATGAGGCATTTGACGGTTCCCGATTCCGGACATACTCCCAACTCTCGCCGGATTCACCGGTAGGATTCCACTTAAACTTCTCAGAGAAATTCGGCCATGAGGCTGGCCGGCATAATGCGGGAATTTTGCGCGTAATCAAGAGCCCCAAAGACCACGGCCAGGCTGCATCTTGGCCGCCTTTTTTTTTTCTTACGGCCCCAGGCCCGCCCGTATTCTCAGCCAAAAATTGACCAAAGCGTGGCTTAAGATAATTTGGCAGATATTTCTAAGAGGCACAGAAAAGTTGTAGATCGACGCGGGTTTTGATAATATGTGTTTTTAATATGTTTTCAGTTGAAGCATTTACCTTAGAGGTAAAAACCACTGCGGGCACCGACATTCTGGACCTCACCGAGGCGGTGACGGGACGGGTGCGCCAAACCGAGATCCGGGAGGGGCTGCTGACTCTGTTCATTTCCGGGTCCACCGCGGCCTTAACCACCATCGAGTTTGAATCCGGGGTGGTCAATGACCTGCGGGAGGCCATCGAGCGGCTTTTCCCCCAGGAAATTTCCTACGCCCACGACCGCCGCTGGGGCGACGGCAACGGCTACGCCCACGTACGCGCCGCGTTTCTCAAGCCTTCCCTGGGCATTCCCATCGCCGAGGGCAGCCTCCAATTGGGCACCTGGCAGCAGATAGTCCTGCTGGACTTCGACAACCGGCCCCGGGTCCGCCTCATTCAGGGGCAGGTCTTAGGATACCGGCAGGCCAACGGATAGACCTCAGCCAGCACAATCCCCCCTATGGCAAGCACCCAACTCACCTTTGAGGACAACTCCCTGGCCCAGGCTTTATATGGCGAGCATGGCAAACATTTGGCCATCGTCAGCCGCAGTCTGGGGGTGAAGCACCACGTGCGGGGCAACCAGGTGACCCTGGAAGGGCGGGAGGCCGACGTGCGCCTGGCCGAGCGGGCCCTCCAGGAACTCTATGGCCTGGTGCAGTCGGGCTACCCGGTTCTGGCCCAGGACGTGCAATATACCATCAAGATTCTCCAGGATAAGGAGAGCGCCTCGGTCAAGGATATCTTCCTGGACACGGTGTATATTTCCGCCATGAAGCGGCGCATCTCCCCCAAAAGCCTCAATCAGAAGCGCTACATCGAGGCCATCCGCAGCCACGATATCGTGTTCGGGGTCGGCCCGGCGGGCACCGGCAAGACTTATCTGGCCATGGCCATGGCGGTGGCGGCCTTGATGCACAACGACTGCATCCGCATCGTGCTGGCCCGGCCAGCGGTGGAGGCCGGAGAAAAGCTGGGCTTTTTGCCGGGGGACCTGGCGGAGAAGGTCAATCCCTACTTGCGGCCCCTGTATGACGCGTTGCATGATATGATGGATTTCGAAAAGGCCACCCGGATGGTGCAGCGGGGCACCATCGAAGTGGCGCCTCTGGCTTTCATGCGGGGCCGGACCCTGAACGACTCCTTTGTCATCCTGGACGAGGCCCAGAACACCACGTCCGAACAGATGATGATGTTTCTGACCCGCCTGGGCTTCGGTTCGAAGGCGGTGATCACCGGAGATGTGACCCAGATCGACCTGCCTCCCGGGGCACCGTCCGGTCTGGTGGAGGCCCGGGAACTGCTCAAGGGGGTGGAAGGCATCGCCTTCATCCATTTCACCGAGCGGGACGTGGTCCGCCATCCTCTGGTGCAGGACATTATTCGAGCCTATGAAAGCCGCCGGACCCGTCGGGCCGGCTTGGGGGAAAAACCTCCCCCCGCCTGAGAAGGGTGACGGGGAGGAGCGCGGGCTCGACGCCCGTATCCTCGGAGTACTTTTATGCCTGAAAAAGACGAGCGCAGCGCCATTTCCCGGATTTTCGGCATGGGCCGCAGCCTGCGCGCCAGGTTGCCCAAGGCCTTGACCAGGAAAGGAGTCCTGTCCCCCTCGCAGGACCGGGTCGCCAGGGTGGCGATGCTCCTGGGGTTGAGCCTGATTTTGGCCCTGATCCTGTCACCGCGGATGTCGGAACCGTTGGGCAAGTATCACGTCGGCGACGTGGCCCGGGAAAACGTCAAGGCCACCGGCGAGTTTCTGGTGGAGGACGTGGAGACTACGGCCAAGAAGCAGCAAGAGCTGATGACCCAGATGCCGCCGGTCTTCGATTTGCAGGAGCAGTTGACGGATCAAGTGCAGCAGCGGCTGCAAAAAGCCATGGACTACATGCGGCGGATCTCCCAGGAAGCCGTGCCGCCCCTGCCGGGGGACCCGCGTGAGGGGGGCAAGCGAGCTAAAGCCAAACCCGCGGTGCCCTATAGAGTCCTCCTGGAACATAAGTCCGAATTCGACCAGATCCTGGGGGTCAATATCCCCAGGCCCACCTTCCACCTCCTGGCCAAAGCCGATTTTTCGCCCTACCTGGAAGCCATGATCAGCCAGGTCCTGACCCAGTTTTTCAGCCAGGGGATCATCAGCGCCCGCTCCACTTTGCAGCCCGAGCCTCGGGAGATCATCGTGCGGCGCCTGCCGTCCCTCAAGGAACGGGTGGAGCGCCCGCCGTTCCCGTTTATCGAGCTGGATGAGGGGCGGAAATCCGCCGCGGGGTATTGCCGGGACATTGCCGTGGAGGTGTCGCCCGCCGACCGGTGGCTGGTGTGCGACATGACCCAGGCCTTACTGATTCCTAATGTCAGCCCCAACTGGGCCGAAACCCATGAACGCCAGCAAGCCCGCCTGAAGGAATTGAAGCCGGTTTATTTCAAGGTGAAGCGGGGGGAGATGCTGGTCAGGGAAGGCGAACGCATCACCCCGCTGCACCTGGTGAAATTGCAGGCCCAGAGCAAGATTTACCCCCGCAGCCGGGGTTTTCTCATTTTTATGGGGATTTTCCTGTGCCTCGCCGTGCTTCTGGGGATCTCCTATCAACTGGCCCGCATCGCCCTGCGGCAGTTCTCCACCCGCTTGCGGGATCTGGGGTTTGCTGCGGCCTTGCTGGTGGCCAGCACCCTGATGAACAAGAGCCTCCTGGTCATGGGAGATAACCTCACCAAAAGCCTCTCCCTGGTGGGCCAAAACCTGGTGTACATCCTGCCCCAAGGCCTGGCCCCCATTTTTGCCGCCATGTTCCTGGGACTGGAGACCGGGGTGGGAGTGGCCTTCCTCAGCGCCACCTTCACCGCGCTCGTGTTAGTGGATAAACCGTTCCCGCTGTTCATCTACCTGGTCATCGGCGGGTTGATGGGCGTCTGGGGGGTGAAAAATTGCCGCCGCCGCAGCGCCTTGATCCAGACCGGCCTGTTCATCGGCCTGGCCAACATGGTCCTGGTAACGGCTTTTAAATTGCTGGAGTATCCCTTCACCGTCAACGACCTGCTCGTCGGGGAGGTCATCGCCCTGGGCGGCGGCGTGCTCACCGGCATCCTGGCCCTGGGGCTGACCCCCATCATGGAGTCGTCCTTTCGTTACTCCTCCAATATCCGGCTGCTGGAACTCCTGAACCTGGATCAGCCTATGCTCAAAGAGCTGATGCTCATTGCGCCGGGGACCTATCATCACTCCATGGTGGTGGGCCAGATGGTGGAAGCCGCGGCCGAGACCATCGGGGCCAACCCCATGCTGGCCAAGGCCGCGGCCTATTACCACGACATCGGCAAGAGCAGAAAGCCCGCCTATTTCGTGGAAAACCAGATGAACGGGGAGAACAAGCACGAGAAGCTGG
>JBAZKX010000083.1:0-7894 GCA_041650575.1 Desulfobaccales bacterium | reverse complement strand
GCCTTCTTTGCTCTCCACCGCGATGCTGCCGTGGTGTTTCTCAATGATGCCGTACACAATGGACAGACCCAACCCGGTGCCGACCCCCACTTCCTTGGTGGTATAGAAGGGATCGAAGACCCGATCCAGTTCGTCCTTGGGGATGCCGACGCCGGTGTCTTCAATGGTGATGACCGCCTCGTGCCTGGCTGGGTACCCGGCGGCGGAGATGCGGATTTCCCCGGGGGTCTCCTTAACGGCCTGGATGGCGTTCATCAGCAGGTTGAGAAAGACTTCCTGCATGCGCTGGGCGTCCAGGTCCAGGATCAGGTCCCAGGGGACCTCGTCCACGAGATCAATTCCCGGCGGCACCTGGCTGGAGATCAGCCGGATGGAACGTTTGACCACGTCTTCCAGGGGAATGGGTTTGAGGGAGAACTCCCGCACCCGGGAGAACTCCAGGAGCCCCTTGACGATATCCCGGGCCCGGTAAACCTCCTGCTCCACGTTGGTCAACATCTTCCTGACGAACTCCAGGTTGGCCTGGTCCAATTCCTCCAGGATGATCTGGCAGGAGGTGGAAATGTTATTCAGAGGATTATTGAGCTGGTGGGCGATGCCGGCGGTCAAGACCCCCAGGGAGGACATCTTCTTGCCCTGCACCAGTTGATCCTGACGCCGCTCCAGTTCGGCCACCATGCGGTTGAAGGCTTCCACCACCCGTTGGGTTTCATCCCGGGTGTCCAGCACCGGCAGAGGCTTGAAATCCCCCTGGGCAATGCGTTTGGTGGTATTTTCGATCACCCGCAAGGGTTGAATGATCTTGCGGCTGACGATGTAAATGAGGAATCCCATGAACCCCAGAAACACCAGCAGCGAGATGAGGAGCTGGGTTTTCAGAGTCGTAATGATTTCCAGGATTCGGAGGCGCTCGAAGGCCACCAGTTTCACGGAGAGATCTACCAGGGTCTTGCCCCGGCTCCGCAGTTGCTCTTCCAGGACGTGGCCGTTTTGCTGGCCCCGTTCCCCGGATCGGGCCAGTTGCTCCATCAGGCCCTGGTAAGCGATCAAGTCTTCCTTGAAAGCGGTCATCTGAGAGGACACCCTCAGGTTCTTGACATCGGAGACGAGGGTGGCCAGGACCTCCAAAGCTTGTTTGGTATAGGTCCGGTTCTGCTTAAAGTCCTCCTCCAGGCCGTAAAGAAGATAATTCTTCTCGTAGCGGCGAATCTCCAGGACGATTTCCCGCAGGTCATCGGCAATCTGGACTACGTGCTGCTTGAGTTCGATGGCGTGGAGGTAATGGTAGGAAAATCCGCCGATAAAGCAGATGGCCAGGACGCAGGCGGAAAACCCTAAGATCACCTTTTGACGAATATTCAAGTACACAAGATATCTCCCGCTGGGGTAAACCAGAGAAAACCGCGGACTCGACCGGGAGGCCGATGTACCGCTGGTTTTGTAAGTCTCTGTTTCAATTTTGCAACACTAAATTTCCCCCGAAAAATTCTCAAGACGTTTCACTTAGCTGAAAAGCCGTTATCATCTAACCAGATTCCCTCTCATGAAATTGCCAGGATTTTCCCATATCTTGGCAGAAATAGCTGCATTTTGCAACAGGGATAATCTCCTTAGAAAAGGACTTGACACTTTGTGAGATTTTTAACATACTATCTCGCAATCTGAACTATATCTGGGAGGGAATGGGCAGTTATGGATATTTATCTTCCCATAGCGGGTATGAGCATTAATTTTTTCCTGGTTCTGGGAATCGGGGGATTGGTCGGCTTCCTCTCGGGGCTTTTCGGGGTCGGCGGCGGTTTTCTCCTCACCCCCCTGATGATGATGGTCGGCATCCCTCCGGCGGTGGCGGCGGCCTCGGATTCCAACCAGATCGTGGCCGCGGCCTCTTCGGGGGCCTTTGCTCACTGGCGCCTGGGCAACGTTGACTTTAAGATGGGGCTGGTGATCCTGGCCGGCGGTATCTTCGGGGGCACCATCGGGGTACAATTGGTTAAAGTCTTGCGCGCCATGGGGAACTTCGAGTTCGTCATGAAAGTGGTGTATGTGCTTATGCTCGGCCTGGTGGGCGGGGCCATGTTTGTCGAGAGCCTGCGCACCATTCGCCGCAGCAAGGGCGCCGGCGCCGAAGCCGTGGCGGCCCCGGTGACTGAATCCAGCCTCACCCGGCTGTTCAACAAGTTGCCGTTAAAGATGAACTTCGAGCGCTCGGGACTCAACACCTCGGCCATCTTCCCCTTCGCCATCGGCACCACCGTGGGCATCATGGCGGCCATCCTCGGCGTGGGCGGCGGCTTCATCATGGTGCCGGCCATGATCTATATCATCGGCATGCCCACCATCGCCGCCATCGGCACCGATCTCTTCCAGATCGTGCTCACTTCGGCCAACGTGACCCTGCAGCAGGCCATCGTGAACCACACCGTTGACCTGTTGCTGGCCTTGATTCTTTTGGCCGGGTCCACCATCGGGGCCCAGTTCGGCGCGGTGGCGGGCAAACGCCTGAAAGGGGAGCAGATCCGCATCCTGTTGGCCATCATCGTGCTGGTCCTGACCGTCAAAATCTTCCTGGACCTGGTGATCACCCCCAGCGATCTGGTAAGCCTGGCGCCGGCCAAAGGAGGGGGGCACTAAGATGAAACGGCTCTCGATGCTCTTTCTGGCCTGTTGCCTGGGATGCCTGGGGGCAACGCAAGCCCAGGCCATTTCTCCGGAGGCCCAGCAACACGTGTTGACCGCGGCCTCGAAAAATCTGATTGAAATCGGCCTGTCGTACCATGGGGATCAGATCCACTTCTTCGGCATCGACCCCGTGCCAGGTTCGGATGTGGTCATCAGACTCACCGCGGCCAAAGAGGAAGTCGTCAAGCTTTCCGTCAAAGGCAAAGTCGGTCCCTTCTGGATGACCGTGAAGCAGTATGAAGTAACCGGGTCCCCCTTCATCTATAAAATTCATGCCAGCAAACCCCTGGACCAGATCATGTCTGCGGAGACCGCCAAAAAGCTCGAGTTGGGGTACCCCGCGGTGCGGAGCCAGATGAAGATGCACCTGGTCCGGGGCGACGCAGCTCCCGAGGACGAGGGGATCGTCTGGCAGGGGCTGGTCAAGATCAAAGAACACGCCAACCTCTACAATATCGTGGAAGATCCTAAACGTCTGGAGATCTCCGAAGGCAAGCTCTTCAAGCATTATTTCCGGTTCCCGCCCGCGGCCACGGAAGGCCGTTATCAGGTGGAATCTTTCTGCTTTCAGAAAGGGGAACTCGTAGGCTACGGCAAAGATGTGATTGAGATCAAGAAAGTGGGTCTGGAGAACTGGATCACCCAAACCTCTCAGAATAACCCGGTCTTTTTCGGCATCATGGCAGTACTTATTGCGGTGGGCGCCGGGCTGCTGGTCGGGGTACTCTTCGGGAAAGGAGGACACCATTAATGGCCGAAGCAAACGGCAAACCCATTGTTGTCTCCATTGACGGCTCCGCGCCTGGTTGGGAGGCCATGGAGACCGCTCTCTCCCTGGCCCATCTCCTGAATCGGCCCGTGGACGTCCTCACCGTCATTCAGCTCCGCAAGGCCGGATATTTTGCCTTTATCGACCGGCACTTGAAGGAAGACCAGGAAGCCTACGCCGAGAAGGTTTTGTCCGAAGCGGTAGAGCGCGGCAAGAAGGCCGGAGTGGAAGTTCGGACCCATGCCTTGCAGAGCGAAAAGGATATCTCCGAAGCCATCATCAATTACCTGGAAAGCGCCGGGGCCATTAAATTCCTGGTGCTGGGAACCCACGGCCACGGCTTTGTGGGCCGTCATCTCCTGGGCTCCACCACCGAGCGGGTGATCCGGGAAGTGGCCCACCGGGGCTTGCCGGTGCCGGTGTTGGTGGTGCCGAGCACCAAGGTGGAGGAAGGGCTGGGGTCCAGCCCGCTGCAGGCGCCCCGCCCGGGGGCCACGTAAGTCGGGAAATCTTCAGGAAACCGAGGGAGCCGGCCGGTCCGGCTCCCTTTTTTTTGGGCTCGTTGAGCTTGAGCAGAAAGGCTCGGGAGCCCTCACGGCCATAAATCCCCCGCCTGCCGATAAGGGTGGCGCGGGCATCTACGCCTTCCAAAAATAAATACCCTGACGCCGGGTGAAAATGGGAGTTTGCCTTGCATCCCTGATAATTAGCCTTATCTTCAAAGCATCGGCAACGAGCGATATCGTAGCGCCGAACCGGCTGATGGCAGCCGGAACATCAAACAGGAGGTTTAAGCCATGTCAGCGGGTACCAATGTCGCCAGGGTAACTCATATTATCGCGGAATCTCCCAAGAGCTTTGAAGATGCGGTGCAGGTGGGTTTCGCCCGGGCCGCCAGCACCCTCCGGGGTATCACCGGCCTGCGGATCGTGGAGCAGAGGGTTTCCGTCAAGGATAACAAGATCAACACGTACCGGGTGAAGCTGGAGGTTATCTTCATCCTGGATTAAGGCAACCCCCGCCCGCTCCCGCTCCCCTGGACCGGGGCTGGAGCCGGGCGAAGGCCCTTAGTGATGCTCTATCTGGACGGTTCTTACGGCGAAGGGGGCGGTCAGATCCTCCGGACTGCCCTCTCCCTTGCGGCGTTGACGGGAGTGGCGATCCGGATCGAGCGCCTGCGGGCCGGGCGCGCCAAACCGGGGCTTAGGCCTCAGCACCTCACCGCGGTTCAGGCCCTGGCCCGGGTCTGCGGGGCCGAAATCACCGGAGCTCAACTCGGCAGCCGGAAACTTACCTTCCGGCCCCACACCCTTGAGGGGGGCCGCTATCTCTTCGATGTGGCGGAAAAGACCGGCAGCGCCGGCGCCGTCACCCTCATCGCCCAGGCCTTGCTGCCTCCCTTGCTCCAGGCGAAAAATTCCTCTACCGTCATCCTCAAGGGGGGCACGCATGTCCCCTGGAGTCCTCCGGCGCACTACCTCAGTCATGTCTTCCTGCCGGCCCTGGCCTTAATGGGCGCGGAGGCGGAGATGACCCTGGAGCGTTGGGGCTGGTATCCCAAGGGCGGAGGCGAGGTGCATCTGAACATCAGGCCGGCCCGGACCCTGAAGGGCGTGGAGTGGCGTTCTCCGGCCGGGCCCGCGGCCTTCCGGGCTCTGTCCGCGGCCTCAAAGCTGCCGGAGCAGGTGGCGATGCGGCAGGCAGCCAGACTCCGGTCCCGCCTGGGGGAAGCGGTGCCGGTAGAGATTATCCCCGCCAGCGGCCAGGACCCGGGGACCCTGGTCTTCCTCTGGGGCCCCCAGGCCGGTTTCACCGCCCTGGGGGCCCGGGGCAAACCCGCGGAGCAGGTGGCGGACGAAGCGGCCGACGCCTTCCTGGCCTTTCGGGAGCGGGGCGCCGCCCTGGACCGCCACCTGGCCGACCAGATTTTGCTCTATTTGGCTTTGGCGAAAGGACTTTCCACGATCACCACCGAGGCCGTCACCTCCCACCTGCGCACCAATATCTGGGTCATCGAGCAGTTTTTAGGGTCCAGGTTCGAGGTCCAGGGGAACCCGGGAGAGCCCGGGCTGATCCTGTGCAAGGGAGCCGGGGGCCTGAGAAATTTATGTGCGTCCTAGGCGCAAAAGATGGCTGATGGCGGGCGGGACGCCCGCCCTACCAAGTTTCTTTATGATTTACAGATGCAGCCAAGCGCTCCTGAGGGACTGCTAATACCAGGCCGCGCGCTCAAAATAGCATTATTATAGATGTCATTCTGAACGGAGTGAAGCGGAGTGAAGAATCCAGAATCTTCGCTCCGCTCAGAATGACATCTCTAGCCGTTTGATTGCAACTCGGTATAAGGTATTATTTTTTTGACCAAAAACGAAAACCGCGAACCGTCATAAACCAAGGCGGCTCCCGCAGGAGCCGCCTTGGCCATCCTATATATAACGTCTTGCCCTGATCAATCCTGAGTCTTGACCACCAGGACCGAGCAGGGGGCGTAGGTCACCACCTGGGACGCGGTGCTGCCCACAAAGGAGCTGGTCTTGCTTGCCAGGCCCCGGCTGCCGATAACGATGAGGTCGGCCTTTTCATCTTTAGCCGCCTGGACGATCTCATCGGCGGGGGAGGCGCCGGAGGCCAGGAGTACCTCGCCCACGGTGCCGCATTTCTGGGCGACTTCTTTGGCCTTCTCCAGGGCAACCTCCGCCTGAGCCTTCATCTTATCGTAGATATATCGCCCTTCTCCCAGTTCGGGAATCTCCACTGCCACCGCCACCAGAATCAGGGAAGAGGGATCCTTAGCTTTGGCCAGGTCACAGGCCGTTTCCACCGCTTTCAAGGAATAGGCCGAACCATCCACAGGAACCAGGATCTTCATGATTAGGCCCCTCCTTTCATAGCCATGGCCGCCTTTTCAGCCTTTTCCTTCTGGAAGCCGTTCCACAGCTTGATCATGATCACCACGCACATGCCCAGGGCGGCGCACATCACCACCCAGGCGGCGGTGGTAGTCATATTGAACTGCTTCAGGGCCACCGAAGAGCCGGCCAGGATGATCATGATGGCGAAGAGCAGCCGGATGCCGTAGCCCCGGATGTACTTGACCGCGGTGACCCCGACCTGGGCCCCGATGGCCGCGCCGACAAGCATGAGGACCGCGGCGATAATTTCCACCCGGCCCTTAATGCCGTAAGTGAAGCAGCCATACGCACCGGAAAACAACACCGAGAACAGATCCGTGCCCACTGCAATGGCCGTGGGACAGCCGATCAGGTAAATCAGGGCCGGCATGCGGATGAAGCCGCCGCCCACGCCCAGGAGGCCGGAGAGCCAGCCGGTAAAGAGAAATACCGCGCTCACCGTCCAAAAAGAGATGGTGATGCCGGAGGCCGGGAAGTGAATCATGGGCGGCAGGTTCCAGGACTTCCGGACCGGCACCGCCATCCCCGCCCGGGCCGCGGCCGCGACTTTGGCCGCCTGGGCCGCGGCGCGTTTGTCCTTGGTGATGTAATCATAAAGCATGTAAATGCCCAGTCCGAAGAGCAGGAACATATAGAGGTAACGCACCACCGGGCCGGCGATGCCCAGCCTGGTGAGCCACATGACGTTCTGGGCCCCGATCTCCACGCCGATAACCGAGCCCACGATGGACATGAGCCCCAACTTCATGTCCACGTTGCCCATCTTGCGATGCTTGGCGGTGGCCACAATGGATTTGCCGAAGATGTGGGCCAGATCGGTGCCGATGGCGTAAGCCATGGGAAAGCCGAAAATGTTCAGGGCCGGGGTGACCACCCAGGCACCGCCCACCCCGAAGAAGCCCCCCAGCACCCCTACCGAGAACCCGATGGCTACCAGGATAAGGGCGTTGAATTGCATTTCGGCAATAGGTAAATATACATTGAAAATATCAAACATTACTCAGTTCCTCCCCTCCGGGTGCTATTCATGATGCTCGATCTTGTGTACTTCCATGCCGATCATCTTCAAGATGATGTCGGTTACCAGGGCGATGATCAAGCCGATCACACCCATGAGCACGGTGACGATGATGGCGTACAGCCACATGTTGTCGTTATACCAACTGGCGAAGAAGTAGTTGAGGCCGCTCAATTTCGTCACATCGACCTTTTTTTCCAACAGTTCGGCCTTCTCCGCCGCCGCCCACACCAGGGCGCTGGGAACGGTGAGTAAAATAAGGTTAAAGATAAGGACCCATAACCGTTTCAACGTTGTTCACCTCCCTTCAATCTGGTTAATTTACGGAGATGGCTGCCGGCCTGGAGCAGAGCCCGGCGACCACCTGATCGGTACATTTGCCTGTCCACTTCATAGGCAATGCTCGTGCCAACCCATGGGACAAAATGGGGCATGGATTAACTATATGAAAAAACTTAGAAACCTATGGATAAAGCGAAGTCTTGTCCCTGGGGTGGTAAAAATGTTCTGTCA
>JBAZKX010000082.1:0-7972 GCA_041650575.1 Desulfobaccales bacterium | reverse complement strand
CGGGCCATAGTCACCGAGATCCCCGGCACTACCCGGGACTTGATCGAGGAGTCCATCACCCTGGGGGGCGTGGTGGTGCGCTTCAGCGACACCGCCGGCCTGCGACCGGCCCAGGACCGGGTGGAGGAGCTGGGCATCGCCCGCACCCGGGAGCGGCTGCAGCAGGCCGACCTGGTCCTCTACCTGGTGAAGGCCGGCAGCCCCCTGACCGCGGAGGATAACGCGGCCTTAGCCTTACTTTCAGAACGTCAGGGACTGTTGGTGATCAACAAGATCGACCTGGCCCCTGATCTCCCCGAGGTGGACTGGCCTCAGTTCGGCCTCTGGCCCCGCCTGGCCATTTCCGCCAAGACCGGCCAGGGCATCGCGGCTTTAAAGCAGGTCATCGCGGACCAGGTCATGGGAGGCGGCCTTAAGGTGCAAGGCGAGATGATCACCCAGGCCCGGCACCACCGGCATTTGGCCCAAGGCCTGGCCTGCCTCGGCCGGGCGCGGGAATTGCTGGATGGGGGCCAGGAGCCCCCCTGGGAACTGGTGGCCCTGGAACTGGCGGCTGCCATCGGGGAACTGGGAGAGATCACCGGGGAGGAAGTGGGCGAGGCCATCCTGGACCGCATCTTCGGCCAATTCTGCCTGGGGAAGTGAACTGAGGGGCGAGAAGCCCCCGCCTTTCCCTCAAAACGCCTTTTTGCCTGATGAAAGGATGCCGCATGCCCGTCCAGCCGGAAACCGATGCCCTGGCCCTCCTGTCCGAAGGTGTTGCCGCGCTGGGCCTGACCCTTTCTCCCGCCATCCTGGAGCAGTTTGGGATATACCTGGAAGAACTGAAGCTCTGGAATGCCAGGATCAATCTCACCGGGCTCAAAGACGACCGGGACATCGTCATCAAGCACTTTCTGGACTCCCTGGCGGTGCTGCCCTTCCTGGACTCCGTCCCCTCCCTGCTGGACCTGGGCAGCGGCGCGGGTTTCCCCGGCCTGGTGCTGAAGCTGGCCCGCCCCGAGATGGCCCTGACCCTGGTGGAAGCCCGGGAGAAAAAGACTGCGTTTCTCGAATGCCTGGTCTCCCGCTTCCGGTTGACCGGGGTGCAAGTGGTCCAGGCCCATCTCACCCCCTCCCAGGCCCGGAAGTGGGAGCCGAAGGTCGCCGCACTGGTCTCTAGGGCCGCGTTATTCCTGCCCCGATTGCTGGAGGTGGCTGCGCCCTTGCTGGCGCCGGGAGGTTTGCTCCTGGCCCTCAAGGGGCCGCGGCTGGCGGGCCTCGAACTGGAAACCGCCCGGTCCGCGGGTGCGCTCTTGGGTCTGGACGCCTGGCAGGAGCATAAATACGACCTGCCCATTAGCGGCGAACCCCGCCTCCTGATCCTGGCCCGCAAACGTGAAGCCCAGCCATAGGAGCGGCCGTCAAAAATATCTTGCTTTCCTCCCGGTGACTTTTCCCCCCGGAATTAGGTATAATAGCACAAGGTGCGCCCTCGGCGGCATCGGTTGATCAGGAGGAAAGGTTAGCTCTATCAGGCCGTTGTAATACTCCTATATTGAGGGGCTTGGTTATTCTGGGCGTAGTGCGGCTTCTCGAAAGTTTATCCAGTTGAAATCCCTCACTTCGTTCAGGAGGACAACAAAACGGTTTTCCCCAGCCGTCTTCCCACCGCTTGTTTGGCTGATAGCTGACAGCTGACCACTAATTGCTGACTATGTCCTTCGTCTCCTGGCAATATTTCATTTTTCTTCCCGCGGTCCTCATCCTCTACTGGCTCCTGCCGGCCAGGCGCCGGTTGCTGTTGTTGTTGGCCGGCAGCTATTTCTTCTACGCCTGTTGGGACGTCAGGTTTCTGGCCCTGGTGCTGGCCACCACGGTTATCGATTACAACTGCGGCCTGGCCATCGCCGGCCGGGAAAACCGGCCATGGCAGGTTCTGGGCTTGTCGCTGCTGCCAGGCGCCTGGGTCCTGGGGTGCTACGTCCTGCTGCCCCAGGCCGGCATCACCGCGTCCCTCCTCTCAATCAGCCTCGGGGTGGGCCTGGCCTTTTTCGGGGCCCATGAACTTATCCGCCGCCTGGTCAAGGACCAACGCGCCAAATATTACCTGGTGCTCAGCGTGGTCTTCTGCCTGGCCATCCTGGGGTTCTTTAAGTACTGCAATTTCTTTGTCGATTCCTTCAAATCGCTCCTTCAGGGCGTGGGATTCACCTCCGATTGGAGCCTGCTCAAGATCATTCTGCCCGTGGGCATCTCTTTTTATACTTTCCAATCTCTGGGTTACGTCATTGATATCTACCGCGAGCACAGCCCCCCCTGCGCCGATTTTCTCACCTTCGCCACCTTTGACGCCTTTTTTCCCCAGATGGTGTCCGGACCCATCGAACGCGGCAAGAATCTCATCCCCCAACTGGAGCAGGGGGCCAGTTTCCGGGATTCCCATATCCAAGACGGCCTTCGCCTGATGCTGGTGGGGTTCTTTAAGAAGATTTTCGTGGCGGATAACTGCGCCATCCTGGCCAACTACGCCTTTGATCCCCAGACCAGCCTCAACGGCTACTGGGCGGTGCTCGGGGTGGTGGCCTTCGCCTTCCAGATCTACAGCGATTTTTCCGGCTATACCGACATTGCCCGGGGCTCCGCCAAGCTCCTGGGCATCGACCTCATGGAGAATTTCCGCTTCCCCTATTTTTCCCGGACGCCCTCGGAATTTTGGGGCCGCTGGCACATCTCCCTGTCCACCTGGTTCCGGGATTATCTCTACATTCCCCTGGGAGGCAATCGCGGCGCCCGCTGGGAAACCCTGCGGAACCTGGCCATCGTCATGGTGTTGGCAGGGCTCTGGCACGGCGCCAACTGGGTCTTCGTCCTCTGGGGGGCTTATCACGGCGCCCTGCTCATCCTCTACCGGGTCCTGCCGGCGTTTAACCGCCTCCAGACTAAGGACGGGCCCTGGGCCTGGCGCGACCTCCTGGCCGTGCCCCTGATGCTCCTGTTCACTTTTGTGGGCTGGGCCATTTTCCGGAGCCCGAGTATCTCCCACCTGGGCCTCTGGTTCGGGGCCCTGGGCAACTGGAACCCGGCCGCGACTCTTTCCTGGCAGTCCTCCGCCCTCTGGCTGGCGATTCACGTGGCTCCCTTGCTGCTGCTGCAAATCCTGACCTGCAAATACCGGGATGAAGCCTCCCTGGCGCACGTCCCCTGGGCGGCCCGGGGCCTGATTTACACCCTGATGATCCTGTTGATCGTCTCTTCCGGCGAACAGGATAAAGAATTTATCTATTTTCAATTCTGATGAAACGGCTGATCACTCCCGCCTGCCTCACGGTTCTCTGCCTGTTGGTCCTGGCCGAAGTGGGGGCCCGCGTCTTCTTTGCCGAAGACATTTCGGGCCGGTTCGATTACGGCTATAATCCTCAGGCCGGTTTCGCCGAACATGCGGACGGCACTGTAGAACTCTTCCGGGCCGGCGGCCGCCGCTTCTATCCCCAGACATTCCAGCGCCAACGGCCGCCGGGGGTGTTGCGGATCATGACCGTGGGCGACTCAGTGCCCCGGGGACCGAGCCTGAAAGGAGCCTATCCCGGGTTGCTGGGGCAGGAGTTGCGCCGGCGTGACATCCCGGCGGAATCCATCAATCTGGCGGTGCCCGGCTACGGGGCCCGCCGCTGCCAGATCGTGCTCCGCCAAGCCCTGCAGTACAACCCCAGTCTGATTATCCTGCACTTCGACGACTACAATAAGTGGGAGGATGAACGGGAATGGCGCCGCAGCCAGGAATTCAAAGGGTGGCACCCCCGGCACTGGCTGATGAAGCTGTTCATTTTCCGGCGGCTCTATGAGGCCAAGATGGAGAAGGTCTTTTGGCCCCTGGTGCCCGAAGAAGTTCGCTTAAGATACGCCGTCAATGACGCTGACGCCCAGGTGGCCGCCGGGGCCGACCCCAAGGAAGTCGCAGCCCGCATCAAATTAGCCTACGACACCGCGGTGGAAAACGTCGCCCTGGTGCGGCAGCGGCAGATTCCCATCATCCTGGTCACCCAGTGCCGCCTGGAAGAAGACGCCCAGCACCGTCTCTACCTCACCGACCACGGCCTGGATCAACTGGGGGAATCTCTGAAAGGTCCCGGGGTCTTTCACGTATCCATGAAAAAAGTGCTGTCCGGCCAGGATATCAAGAGTATTTTTACCAACTTCAGCGGTCACTTGCATCAAGCCGGCCATCAGGTCCTGGCTAACGCAATCTGTGAGAAAATCAAGGCGGAACGGGCCGCTCTGGGGCAGACGGGACCTAACGTCGCGGTGGCCGGCACGTCTCCGGCGCCGCAGACCTTGACCCCGGAGGCCGATCCCGTCCCCGGGAAGCCCTGATTATAAGAGGACACCCTGGAACAAGTCATGGTGTGGTCAGGCACGGAAAGCCTGCGCCGGGTGATGGATCGATGGGACTAGAAAGGGATCATTCAATTCGCTTCCCCCTTTGGCAAGGGGGAATATTTTTCTTCTGACAGGGTGGTAATGCCGCCAGGCCTTAACAGGTGCCGGTCCGGCGGGTCATGGTATTCCGGCTGACCGTCGGGTAAGGGCGAGCTTTGGCCACCCGGGCCTGAGGCCGCCTTTCCCAGAGCGCCGGGGGGGCGGGCTGTCCCACCATAATGAGGCCGGCCAGGTGGCCGGGTCCGTCGGCCAGGGGGTTGCAGTACCAGCGGTAGGACCGCTCGGCGCCGTTTTTTGCCTTGAGGGGCAGATCAAAGCCCCCGGTGGACTCTCCCGCTAACAGCCGTTTCAGGTAATCCGCGGCCAGCTTCCTCTCGGTGTCGGGGAACAAGACCTCGAGGGCGGTTTTTCCCAACACCTCAGATTTCCGCCAGCCGGTCAGGTGCTCGGCGCCCGGGCTGAATTCCAGGATGCAGCCGTCCGGGGACACGAAGGCGATGACCATATCGGGGATCGGCCAGGGCGCCTTTAAAGAGTCCTGCGGCGTCAAAGGGCCGGGGGCATCCGGACCGCGCCAGGGAAAAGTCTCTCGGATCGCCCCGGCCAGGCCCACCTCGAGCCTGCCGTCAGCCGGGAGTGCGGCCGGAAAAGCGCCGGTGCGTCCTCCCGGGCCCTCCGGCGAACGGGCCGCGTCGTTGATCAAGAGACAGGGGGTCCCGGGGCAGACCTCCTGGGCCAGCGCCAGGGCCGTCAGGCCGTCAACCCCGTTGCCTTGGGTGGCAATCAGGATAAGGTCCGGCGGAGCTTCAAGCAATATCCGGAGGAAAGCGTCCCGAGAACTCACGCGGACTTCGGAGAAAGACAGGCTCAGCTTGCTCAGCTCGTAATCGATGAGATCAGCCGAGCTTGCCTCGTTTCCGAGAACCAGGATTCTTAATTCGTCACACATGGTTTTATTCCTGTTGGTTACCAGAAACGGGTAGGGAATATAATCACACAATAAGTCCTGTTGCCAATCTTGCAATACGGCAAGCTAACTTTTTGGTCAAAGAGATGATATTTCTATCGAATATCGGGGCTTCAAGTTAAATTGTTTTATCTATATCAATTTAATATAATTGCTTTATAAGCAATTATAACGCTAAGTTGACCGGAAACCTATATGCATGCCACGATGACATTATTTTCTCGCTGGATAGTTATCGGTGTCGTCCTCCTGGGCGGCTTTAGCCACCAGGTTGAGGCAGGCCCGCCGGCGGAGAGTTTTCAAGATGCCCGCCAGACCATGGTGGCCCGGCAACTGCAGCGCCGGGATATCACCGACCCCCGGGTCTTAATCGCCATGGGCCGAGTACCCCGGCACCGCTTTGTGCCCGAGGCCCTGGCGTCCCAGGCCTACGGCGACCATCCCCTGCCCATCGGGGAGGGCCAGACCATCTCCCAGCCCTATATTGTGGCCCTGATGACCCAGTGGGCGGAAGTAGCCCCGGGTAACCAGGTGTTGGAAGTGGGGACGGGGTCGGGGTATCAGGCCGCGGTCCTGGCTGAGCTCACCGACCGGGTCTGCACCGTCGAACTCCTACCGGAAATGGCTCGCCAGGCCGCGGCGCGCCTCAAAGAGCTGGGCTACAGCCGGGTGCAGGTGAAAAGCGGCGACGGCTACCAGGGCTGGCCCGAAGCAGCCCCCTTCGACGCCATCGTGGTCACTGCGGCCGCGCCCCGGGTGCCGCCGGCGCTCACGGCGCAGCTCAAAGAAGGCGGCCGCCTGGTGATTCCGATAGGGACCCCCTATGGGGACCAAACCCTGGTTCGGTTCCGCAAGGTTAAGGGGCACCTGGTGGAGGAAGCCTCCCTGCCGGTGCGCTTCGTGCCCCTGGTGCGCCCGGAGACCTTGAAGGGCAGTGGCCAGTAGTAAGTGCGCAGATAAGGGGCGGTCAAGGAGATAACGGGTAGGTGGGGGGCTTCGGCTCCAAAAATCTTGATAGCTTGTCTAGGCTAACCATCTCCTTCAAGTCATAATATCAGTGGCACAGGCCTCTGGCCTGTGAAGAAACTACCCGGTCATTTCCGGCCCTCCCACAGGCCGGAGGCCTGTGCCACTTCAGAGCGAGTTTTTGCTGACCACTGGCAACTGGCAACTGGCAACTGACCCCTCTTACTCGACCCGTTGGGCCGCGGAGGCTCCCAGGGCCCGGACCAGTTGGGTCAGGAGGCGGTTGACGGGCGTGGGCACGCCCAGTGTCTGGCCCAGCTTGGCGACTTGGGCGTTCAGGGCCTCGATCTCCGTGGGCCGTCCGGCCAGGATATCCTGGAGCATGGAAGAGCGGTTGGCCGCGGTGGCGGTGCAGACCTGGCGAAGGCGCGCCTCGGGGTCGCCGGTGAGGGTGAGCCCCGCGGCCGTCGCCACCGTCTGGGTTTCGGTGGCCGCGGCCACCGCCACTTCCCAGGCCGGGGGCAGTTCGAGCAGGACCCCGTTGGGCACCCGCAGCAAGGCGGTCAGGGGGTTGATGCCCGCATTAATGACCAGTTTTTCCCACAAGACGGCCTCGATGTCCTCCCGGGGTTGGCACGGGAGGCTGGCGTGCCGGAAGACGTCCGCCACGGCCGCCACTTCGCCCCTGGACACCCGGGACCCCAGCGGCGCCCCGATATAAATGGCCCCCTGGCCGGCATAGACGATACGCCCTTCGCCGGTGCGGGTCACCCCCAACAACCCCACCCCGGCCAGCAGGCGCTCGGGTCCCGCCACCCTGGCCATCTCCTCCAGGTTGCCCAGGCCGTTCTGGAGGGTGAGGCCCAGGCCTCCGGCGGACATCAGCACCGGTAGGGCTTGAGCCGCTGCGGCCGTCTGATAAGCCTTGACGGCAATGACGGTCACGTCGCAGGCCCCCACCTCCGAGGCCAGGCCGATGGGCACCTTGACGAGGCGGTGGCCGCCTTCCAGGGTGTGCACCTGAATGCCGGCGCGGCCCAGCCGGGCCACCCGATCGGGCCGGTAATCCACCAGAGAAACGTCCTCGCCGGCCTCCCGAAGCAGGGCCGCCAGGAGACATCCCAGGGCCCCCGGACCCAATATGGCCAGTTTCATGGTTTTTCTCGAATAAAAATGCAGAAATAGACCCCGAATTCGCTCGGGGATTCTTTATCTTTTAGACGATCTAGATTAAAATTTCTACGAATAATGAGGGAAAGGTGGCGAGCATGGCGACGCCCGCGGAACTATCGAGACATTTCGACCAGGAGCTGACAAGGCTCAAGCAGGATTTACTGCGGATGGCGGCACTGGCCGAGACCGCGGTCAGCAAGAGCCTGTTGTCGGTGATCAACCGGGACTCCGATATGGCCCGGGATGTGATCACCGACGATATCACCTTAAACCGCATGGAACTAGCCATTGAAGAACAGGCCTTCAAGTTGCTGGCTCTACGCCAGCCCGTAGCCACCGACCTCCGGTTGACTACCGCGGCTATGCGCATCGCCACGGAACTGGAGCGCATCGGCGATCAAGCGGTCAACATCTCCGAACGCGCTCTCGAACTGAACAGCCGCCCCC
>JBAZKX010000081.1:0-8004 GCA_041650575.1 Desulfobaccales bacterium | reverse complement strand
CATGGATAGCCCGCTCGCCATCATTAATGCAGCAATTATCTTACTCCTGGTGGGGATCACCTGGTGGTACGAGCGCTCCACGAGTCGCATCTTGAGACAGTCTCAAGATCAGGTAGCTGCCATGCAGCGGCAGGCTATCACCAAAATCGAAGAACTCCAGATTTCCTACACGCAAATCCTCCGGGAAATCGAAGAGCGCCAGCAAGCCGAAGACCGGCTGCAGGAAAGCGAAGTACGCTTCACCGCGTTTATGCGACATCTCCCCGGCACCGCGACGATGCGGGATACACAGGGGCGCTTTCTTTTTGTCAATGAAACCTGGGAGAAAGTTTTTGGCCAGCCGCCAGGTGAATGGTGGGGCAAGACGGTGGGGGATGTCTGGCCCGCGGACCTGGCCGGTCCCTTTATGGAGTTGGACCAGCGGGTTCTGGCGAGGCGGCAACCCCTGGAGAGCATCGACACCCTGGAACAGGATGGCCAAAAGCACTTCTGGCTGATTAACCGGTTTCCCATCTTGAACCAGGAGGACCAGGCCGTCATGGTGGGAGCCATCGGGATAGACATAACGGCCCGGCGGGACGCTGAAGAGGGCTTGCGGGACTCCGAGCAGAAACTCCGGTCATTGACCGCGCAACTGCTGACCGCGCAGGAAAATGAGCGCAAACGCCTGGCCGCGGAGTTGCACGATGAGTTGGGACACGCCCTATTGACGCTAAAGCTTAAATTAGAATCCTTGGAAGAGCAGTTGCAGCCGCAGCAAGTCTCTTTGAAGGACGAAGTTAAAAAGATCCTCGGATTTATCAGTGCGACCATCGGAGAAGTGCGGCGTCTTTATCTGGATTTAAGTCCCGGCGACCTGGAAGATCTGGGCCTGACCGCGGCCTTGCATTCCCTGATCGACGATTTTGTCGACTTGCAAAAGAAAATAGTCTGGTCTGTGAACCTGGATAACATCGACGGCCTGTTTCCCTTGCCGATCCAGACGACTATCTACCGGGTGATCCAGGAGGCCTTGACCAATATCGGCAAGCACGCCGATCCCAGCCAGGTCACGCTGGAAATAAAAAAAGAACCGGACCGGGTCTCTTTTACCGTCAATGATAACGGCAAGGGTTTTGATAGAAACAAAATTTTTACCGAAAAGAAGACCCTGGGCCTGCTCTCCATGGAAGAGCGAGTCAAGATTCTGGGGGGGACCTTTGAACTCTGGAGCCAGAAAGAGCGGGGCGCCAGAATCTCATTTACGATTCCGATTCAAAGGGAGGAGATCGAGGGTGAA
Source organism: Desulfobaccales bacterium (assembly GCA_041650575.1). Lineage (GTDB taxonomy): Bacteria > Desulfobacterota > Desulfobaccia > Desulfobaccales > 0-14-0-80-60-11 > 0-14-0-80-60-11. The sequence continues at coordinate 6,725 of JBAZKX010000081.1, read as the reverse complement.
CCTATATACCGTCGTGCTAGCCGATGATCATCCGATGTTTCGAGAAGGCATCCGGCGAATTATCGAGCGCATCGAGGATGTCGTCATCAGCGGTGAGGCGAACGACGGCCTCGAACTGCTGGAACACCTGAAAAAGTCTTGCCCCGATCTGGTCATCCTCGACATTTCCATGCCCAACCTGCGGGGTTTGGAGGCGATCAGAGAAATCAAGAAACTCTATCCCCAGGTGAAGGTGGTGGTTTTGACCATGCATCGGAAAAAAGAGTTTATTCGGCAGGCGCTGACCGACGGCGCCGATGGCTTTCTGCTGAAAGAAGACCCGAGTGGCGAGCTGATTCGCGCCGTGCAAACCGTTCAGAAAGGAGAAAAATACCTCTCTCCCCTCATTTCCGGGGACTTGATCAGTCTGACCCTGGCAGAAGACCAGACCGATCTTCTGACCATGCGGGAACGAGAGGTCCTGAAACTCCTGGCGGAAGGCAAAAAAACTCAGGAAATCGCCGAAGTTCTCTTCATCAGTGTCAATACGGTGCGCCGGCACCGGTACAATATCATGGAAAAGCTGAACATCAAGAACATGGCCGAGTTGGTCAAGTACGCCATCTCCCAGAGCTATATTCCCGAGCAATCCTAGTGGCCGATTCTCCTATGGCCAAATAATAGGCTGCGGTTCACCCGAAATTAAGAAAATTGGGGGCGGGTATTAAACCTGCTACCATAACCCCGCGAGAGCCCGGGGCACTCTGAGGCTGAGCAGTCCTCAGACATGGTTGCGCAACTGCAATTCCACGGGATGCGGGTGCAGGTAAACCTGGTCTTGCAGATAGGGCTGGTGATATTTTCGGACGTAGTGATTGAGCAGGGTGACGGGTACTATCAGAGGCGCGTAGCCCTGATAGTAATTATCAATAACTTCAAGTAATTCCTGTTTTTCGTCAGGGGTCAGATCCCGCTTGAAGTACCCCATCAGGTGATGGAGGACATTGGTGTTCTTCTTGGGGGTGGCTTTCAGGCGCAGGGCGTCCATGAGCCGGGACTGATAGTGGCCGCAGAGGGCAGAGACGGGCATCTCCTGGGCCCGAGCCACCAGGCGGCCCAACTCACGATAATGCCCGGGGCTGTGGGCGAGGATGAGCAGTTTGTGCCGGGTATGAAAGGCTACCAGGCCGCCGACGTTCGGTCCGGCCACCAGGAATTCTCGCCAGCGCCGCCACACGAACAGACGTTCGATGAAATTCTCCCGGATGCCGGGATCGTGGAGCCTGCCCTCGTCTTCCACCGGCAGGGTAGGAAAGTGCTCTATAAAGATCCTGGCAAACAGCCCCACTCCCCTGAGCACCGGCGAGCCCTGGCCGCGTTCGGGATAGACTTTGACCCGCTCCATGCCGCTGCTGGGGGATTTGCTCTTAAAGATAAAGCCGCACAAGCCTTCCGCTTCCAGTTCTCCCACCCGTTTCCGGGCCCAGGCGACCAAGCGTTCGGTGTGATCGATCTTGGTGCGCACGGTGAGCAGGCGAGGGGATTCCGGCGTCCCTACCAGGCGCATGGCTTCCCGGGGTACTCCCAGACCGCACTCCACTTCGGGACAGACGGAAACGAATTCCACATATTGCCCCAAGGTCTCGGTGATAAAACGATCCAACTGATGGCCGCCGTCAAACCGGACCCGCTCCCCCAGCAAGCACGCACTGATCCCCAGCCGAATTTTTTCCATCGCCACGATCTCCTGTGATTTAACTATACAATAATTATCGGGAAAATCCGAAGCAACGGGAGAGCTGCGTCCAGGAATGGCCCCGATTCCAGTCCCGGTTGAATGATCGGATATGAGGAAAATCGCTGAATCCCATCGCCACAGACAGGCATATTCATGGTAAAATGATGTAGTTTGTGAAATATCTCTCTTGACAAGCGTTGCCAAACGGGACAGATTCGTGTTGTTGTCCTGCCGAGCAGTGAGGTTATATGGCTGAAGAACCTTCCCGAGTAATGGCGTCTGAATCCCTGCTGGCCGCCTGGATTAAATGGACCATGGATTTTTGGCAAGCCATGGCGGAGATGGGTCCCGGACTGGCCGGCGTGAGCCAGACCGGCGGCAAAGACGCGGCCATGGGCGCCGCTGACGGAGACTCCTGGCTTTCAGCCTTGAAGCTGTGGCAGGCATTTTTTTCGCTCATGACGGAACCGGGGACGGTGACTGCGGTTTTCAAAGGCATCAAGGCGCCGTCGGAGATTATCCTGAAAATGGCCCAGGCGGGGTGGGAAGGTTACTTTCATCTCCACCAGCAGTGGCTGGAAGGCTGGCAAGGAGATGGACCTCAGGCCGCGGCGCTGCACTACGAGAACCTGGATCAGGATATTTTCAAAATCTGCAATGAAATCTATGAAAGCGATTTCAGCCAGTTATTGAATCTGCCGCACCTGCGTCTGACCTGTCTCTCCCAAGAGGACGTCAACCAGGCCATGGATAAATTTAATCAATTTCAGGCGGCCATGGCTGAATTCATCTATCTGATCTATCTGCCGGTGAAAAAATCCCTGCGGGCCATGGGTGGAGGGCAGGGGAACGGCGGTGCCGACGAGCGGCCTTCGGAAGAGTTCAAGGAGTATTACAAGCGGTGGCTGAAGCTCCTGGAAGGGCATTATATGATCCTATTTCAGTCACGAGAATACACCGGCACCCTGAGCCATGCTCTCAACGCACTGGAAGACTTTTTCACGGCCAAGCAGAAGCTGACCAACGATGCCATGACAGCTCTAGGTCTGCCTACCCTCCGGGACCTGGATGAGGTCTACCGTGAGATGTACCTGCTAAAAAAAAGCGTGAAAGAGATGGCCAAGAAAATAGACCGCTCCGGGCTTTCCCCAGGGGAAGGCTGATGGATCGCCCCAAAATCCCGGTTGACCTGATCCTGGCCAAGCTGGCGGCCGAAGCCGAAGAGGCTCAGTACCGCCTGGAAAAGGCCAGGGATATTTTGATGGGCCCCCTGGAAACGGACATTGGGACTACCCCCTATGAACTGATCTATCAGGAGGACCGGGTTCGCCTCAAGTATTACCGGCCGGCCGCGCCCCGCTCGAAAACTCCGCTGCTTTTGACGCATGCCCTGTTCAACCGGGAAACCCTGCTGGACCTGCAGCCGGATCGCAGCGTGGTGCAGAGTCTCCTCAAGGAGGGCCTTGAGGTCTATCTGGTGGATTGGGGCGAGCCGACCCGCCGTGACCAGTTTCTCACCCTGGATGACCATATTAACGGCTATCTGGATAACATCGTAGATTTTATCCGCCGCCGGCACCGGACTGCCAAGGTGAATCTCATGGGCGTGTGCATGGGAGGGACGTTTGCGGTCATCTATGCGGCCCTCCACCCCGAAAAGATCAAGAACTTGATTACCACTGTGGCTCCCACCCACTTCGATACCCCCAAGGGTCTGCTGCATACCTGGCTGAAGGAGATTGACGTTGACCGCCTGGTGGATACCTTCGGCAACTTGCCCGGCAACCTGTTGAACGCGGCCTTCCTGCTGCTCAATCCGGCCCGGCTTCTGTTGGATAAGTACATAGGTTTTTTGGAGAATATGGACTCCAAAGACTTTGTGGAAAATTTTATCCGTATCGAAAAATGGATCTTTGACAGCCCGGATGTGCCGGGAGAGACCTTGCGGCAGATGGTTAAAGACCTGTACCAACAGAATCTGTTGGTCCAAAGCAAGATGGAATTGGGGGGGTGTCCGGTGAACCTGGCGAAGGTCACCATGCCCCTATTAAATATCTACGGCCGGTATGATCACCTGGTCCCGCCGGAGGCGTGTGAGGTCTTGTCGCTCCGGGTGGGGAGTAAGGATACTGAGGACATTTGTCTTGATTCCGGCCATATCGGGATCTATGTGAGTTCCCGGTTTCAGAGAGAGTTAGTCCCCAAGATTGCTACCTGGCTCTTGGATCGGGACGGCTGAGTCAGGGCCGCCGGGAACCGCAAACAGTAAAGCCCATCACTGCAAACAAGGGAAGAATGCCGCGATGCCCGTAAGAATAGATTATTTCAAGAGGTTGTGTGAACTCTGCAAGGCCTTCGGTACGGCCAGGAACCGCGGGGAACTCCTGGAGATGATCTTTGCCAGCGCAATGGAGATTTTGGGGGGCAAGGCCGCGTGCCTGTACCTGGCGGAAGCAGGCAAACAGGAGTTGATTCCGGTGGCCCAGAAGGGGTTGTCGGAAAGCTATTTCCGTTCCCGGAAGTCCATGCTGACCCGAAAGATCGTGCCCCTGGTGGTCAAGAGAGGTTTCTTTTATTGCCGGGACGCGGCGGCGGACCCCGAAATGGAGTATCCAGATGCCAAGAAGGCCGAAGGCATCGCCTCCATCCTGGCGGTGCCGGTGATGGTCAAAGGCCACAATATCGGGGTATTTTGTCTGTTCACCGCCACTCCCAGGGATTTCCAGCCGGAGGAAAAAGATTTTCTCATCTTATTGGCGCAACAGGGAGGCGGGGTGGTGGAACACGCCCGCCTCATCGATCATTTGCGCCGGGAGACCCAGCTTTTTTTCGACCTGGCCGTCAACCTCAGCGGCAGCTTGGAAGTAAAAGAGATACTGCATGCCATGACCACGGATCTGGCTAAGGCGCTGAAGGTGAAGGGGGTCTCGATCCGGCTCCTGGACAAGACCGATCAGGTGCTGGAATTGGTGGCATCTCATGGCCTGAGCGAGAAGTATCTCCAGAAAGGTCCGGTGTCGGCCCAGAAAAGCATCGCCCAGGCCTTGAAAGCTCAGAAACCCGTGATCATTTTGAACGCCGCCACCGACCGGCGAGTCCAGTACCGGGCTATGAACAAAGAAGAGGGGGTTGTCACCATCCTGGTGGTGCCGATCAAGACCAAGGAGAAGGTAATCGGGGTGCTGAGACTTTATAGCCAGGTGGTGCGGCACTTTACGCCTGATGAAATCAAACTGGTCACCGCCCTGGCGTATCTGGGCGGTTTGGCCATCCAGAACGCCTCCATGTACCTGATGTGTCAGGCGGATATGAAAGACTTGAAAGAGGAGTTATGGAGCCATCGGTCCTGGTTTTAGGGACCGGGATGGCAAAGGAAATTACTTCCCGAGGCGGCGGGCTGCCGGGGCTCAAGCTCAACCCAGGGCTTATCCTGGCTGGGCCGGCCGGCCATGGTGACCTTCAGACGGCCGGCATGCCGCCAGCTTGCGAGCCCCTGGCCTTGGCTATGGCCTAGGCCGTGGCTAACGTGGTCTCGAGCCGGGTGAGCCGTTCATCGATACGATGAAGGGAAGCTGCCACTTCCGCCGGCTGGGTCTGGGAACTGAAGGCGGGATTGCTGACCCACCAGTCCATGCCCAATTCCTTGGCCTTGTCCACCGAACAGATAACCAGACGGATCTGAAGGGTCAGGAGTTCTACCTGCACCAGGCTGATCTTGATATCGCCGGCGATGACAATCCCCTTGTCCAGGACCCGTTCGAGGAGATCCGCCAGGTTGGTGCTTTCGATGGAATGCTGGGCGCTTCGTTGTTTGGTCATACCAGATTCTCCTTACAGGAGCTTTCCGAGGGGACCGAGGTCAAAGTTCAGGTCCTCTTCTTCCAGTCCGAATTCCCGGCGCAGTCGCTCCAGTTCCTGCGCCTGTTTCATTAAGGTTAATCCCAACCTTTCTATTTCGGCCTCGCTCAAAGTTCCGGTTTCGATGCGCCGGAGGCCCTGACGCTCCAGGAGTTCATGGAGCAATTTCACCAAGGTCAAGACCAGTCTAGCCAGGCCATTTTTTTGATCATCGGGATCCAGGTTCAACCTGCCCTGGGAAGCGTCGGTGGAGTAGCCCTGCGCGGCCCGGTTCGCCGGCAGTTCTATGGAGTTCCGCATGATCTGGGCGAAATCGCCCAGGGCCTCGGATTCCACGCGGGCCGGGGTCACGGCCTTCATGTGGCGGCTCCCGGTGACGCCCCCACCTGGGAAGCAGACCGGAGTTCCCGAGCCGTGTCGATGGAGGTGAGGATGAGCTGAAGACCGAGGAAAATCAGGTCGATGTTAGCCACGGAAATCATCACTTCTCCCACCACCACCGCGCCTTTGTTGAGGATGCGATCCAGGGCCTCGCACAGGGAGACATTGGCGGCATCCGGAACGAGTTGATCATGCTCAGACTCCTCATACCACGAATTGGCCTCGTCAAACACGACCTCACCTGAAGGGCTCTGCGGCACGGACCTTTCCACACCCGCCGACGCAAGGTGTTCCGGTTCCGGACTGTCCACATAATATTGACGCTGCTCCGCGGGGAGACGGCTCAGGTCGGCGCCACAGTGAAGACAAGACCGGGACGCCAACGAGGCCTTAGCCCGGCAGTGCGGGCAAATCAACCGCAACCCCATGGGAACTCTCTTTCATGGCAACCCGGAACAGGGCCTGACCCAATTCTGCCAAGGGCTCAAGCCCCCGGGGCTCATGTTGTCGATAGACCGTAGTGAGATGACGGTCATTAAACTCCTGAAGGTACCTGGCTTTAAGGCGCGATTCCTGCCGGTGCATGGCGGCGCACCAGGGGCAGGTGGCTGAGGGCGGCGTGGCCTGGTTTAGGAAGATCACCGGGACGTTGATTTTTAGCCGTTTGCAGGCAGCCGCGAGGTCCTTCGTTTCTGCGAAAGCCATCTCAGTTAGGATGCTCACGCCATATAAGGCCGTCCGGTCCGGGTCCCGCCAGCGGGCGCGCAGC
>JBAZKX010000080.1:0-8033 GCA_041650575.1 Desulfobaccales bacterium | reverse complement strand
CGCCACCGAAGGCGTCTTTGTCGCGGGCCTGGCCCACTATCCCAAACCGCTGGATGAAGCCATCGCCCAGGCCAAGGCCGCGGCGGCCCGGGCCGCGGTGGTCCTGAGCCAGGAGTCCATCAAGGCCGGGGGCGTGGTGGCCTCCATAGACCCGGCCCTGTGCTCCGGCTGCCAGGCCTGCGTGGGGGTCTGCCCCTTTGGGGCCATCAGCTACAAAGAATCGGAAAAGATCTGCGAAGTGAACCAGGCCCTGTGCAAGGGCTGCGGCACCTGCGCGGGCACCTGCCCGTCGGAGTGCATCACCCTCCTGGGCTTCAGCAACAAGCAGATTTACACCCAGATCGATGAGGCCCTGGCCGACCTGAAGATGGACGCCGAGGCCGCGGGCTGAGCCGGCGCAGTTGCGGGTTGGTACCTGAGGCTGACCCCACTGACTATTGGGCCAGGAGATGGAGAGGAGGACCCATGAACCCCGAATATTCTCCCAAGGTTATCGGCTTTCTGTGTCGCTGGTGTTCCTATACCGGCGCCGACCTGGCGGGCGCCATGCGCCTGCAATACCCGCCGGAAATCAGGATTATCGTGGTGCCCTGCACCGGGCGGGTGGACATCCTTTATTTGCTGCAAGCTTTCGAGAACGGGGCGGATGCCGTCTTTGTTTCGGGCTGCCATGAGGGGGATTGCCATTATGTAAGCGGCAATCTTTTCGCCCGCAAGCGGGTGGAGCGGGCCAAGGAAATTCTGCGGGACGTGGGGCTGGAGCCGGAGCGGCTGGAAATGTTCCACGTATCCGCCTCGGAGGGTCCGAAATTTGCGGCCATCGCCCAGGAAATGACCGACCGGGCCTATCGCTTGGGGCCTAATCCGGTACGGCGGGAAGTTCGGGCCGCTTGGCTGATCCAACAGTCGGCTGGCGGAAAGGCGGCCTAAAAAGATTAACAGATGAACGGAAGGAGAAGAAATGAACCAAGTGGATTTTCCTAGAATACTGGGGATTTGTTGTCGCTGGTGCTCATACGCCGGCGCTGATCTGGCGGGCACCATGCGCCTGCAATACCCGCCGGAAATCCGGATCATGCTGGTGCCCTGCACCGGGAGGGTGGACATCCTCCACGTGTTGAAGGCCTTTGATTTGGGGTTCGATGCGGTGTTTGTCTCCGGTTGCCATATCGGGGACTGTCATTACCTGGCAGGCAACGTCCGGGCTGTCAAACGGGTGGCCAAGCTGAAAAAAGACCTGGCCGCCATGGGAATTGAGCCGGAACGCCTGGAAATGTTTCATGTCAGCTCCGGTGAAGGCCCTAAGTTCGCTACGGTCTGCAAGGAAATGTACGAGCGGGCGATCAAGCTGGGACCCAATCCGGTGAAACGGGAAGCCCGGGCCGCCTGGCTAGCGAAGCAGCCGGAGGCCGGGGTCGCGGCCTAGCAGGCCCCACATCCACAATTTGACCGGCAAATCGCCAGAAGGAGATATGTTATGGAACCTCTCGATTTGAGCAATCTGGCCGAACAACGCCAGAAGAGTATTTTCAGCGCGGTTCTCCCGGAAACTCACATGAATGCCTGTTTTACCTGCGGCACCTGCTCCGGCGGCTGCCCCTTGACCGGCATGGAAAGCAGCAAAGATGAAGGCCTGGACGCCCGGAAGGTCATTCGCATGGCCGCCTTCGGGATGGATCAGGAGGTCATTGATTCCCGTTTCGTTTGGTTCTGCACCGGCTGCCAGCGCTGCGAAATTGGCTGCCCCATGGGTGTCAAGCTGGTAAAAGTCTGGATGACGGCCAAGGCGGCCCGGCCCCGGGATAAGGTGCCCGGCGTCCTGCACAAGGGTGTGGACATGGTCCTCCGGACCGGCAACAACATGGGCATCCCGGAAGATGATTATGTCACCCTGTTGGAGGAACTGGGGGAGGAATTGGCGGAAGAGTGCTGCCCCGGCTTCGTCACCCCGGTGGAAAAAGTGGGCGCGGACTACCTCCACTTCCAGAATTCCAAGGAGGCCTACGCCGAACCTGACGACATGAAGTGGTGGTGGAAAATTTTTTACGCCGCCAAGGCCGACTGGACCACCTCATCCAAGAATTGGGAGTCGGTGGATTGGGGCATCTTCACCGCCAACATGGAGGCCAGCAAAGAAATTGCCCGGCGAAAAGTGGAGAACATGAAGCGCCTCCAGGCCAAAACCTTCATCCTGCCGGACTGCGGCGGCGCCTCCTACGGCACCCGCCTGAACCTCGAGAAATATTTCAAGCACGAGTTCGGCCCTGAGACCGGCCACAATTATGTGTACTTCTTTGACGTGCTCCTGGATTGGCTGGGAAGCGGCCGCATCAAGGTGGATAAGAGCGTCCACGCCGGCCGTATCGTTACCTGGCACGACTCCTGTAAACACATGCGCTCGGCCTATTTGACTTTCGGAGACGACTCCAACCTGGAGAAGCCTCGGAAGATCCTGTCCTACTTGATCGACATGGACAATTACCGGGAGATGCCCCACAACCGCCTGGAGAGCTACTGCTGCGGCGCGGGTTCGGGCAACTGGCCGGGCCCCTTCGAAAAAGAGAAGACCGAACACGGCGGCTTCAAGGCCCGGGATATTCAGGCCACCGGCGCCGACCTGGTCGTCGCCGGCTGCTCCAACTGCCGGGACCAGATCATGAAGAACCTGAAACCCAAGTACAAACTGGACATCGAAGTCAAATACATCTGGGAGATGATCGCCGACGCTTTGATCATGGAGGACTAGCCGGGCCTCATCGGCCCCGGCCGTCAACCAAGCCGTAAGAGCCTTTAGCCGAACTAGCCCGGCTGATGTTACCCGCAGTCTCGGATAAAGGCTTCTTACGGGACTATCGAAGAAGATTTTTTCGTGATGATGCCCCCAGCAAGACTCGACGTTCAGGTTCAAATCCAAAAACAGAGCGTTATCAGAAGACCTCGAAAACCCGACATGGTGCGGCCCTGCCATCAGAGCCTGGCGGGGGTGGTGTGTAATCGCCCGGGTGATGTGCTCGGGCATGGTCCATCCCAGCCTGGTGATCAACGCCCTCCCCAAGGGATTGGCGGCGTCCTGGTTTGCGGCTGCCACCTGGCGGAGTCCCACTACATAGAAGGAAACAAAAAGGCGGATATTTCAAGTCATGCTGCGGCCCTCAAGGTTGAAGAACTCCTCTTAACGCTCAAAGAACGCTATACCATCATTGCCGTGTCTCACAGTCTGAGCCAGGCTCGCCGGTTGGCCGACGAGGCGCTCATCTTCCGTGACGGCCCCTGGTGCAACAGTTGAGCCAGGAGGACTTGCAAGCTCCTGACACCTTGCAAGCCCTGCTGGAGGAAATTTTTTAATTACTGGTGGCTTAAGCGGGGAATAAGGGCCGCTGCTAAGTCGCCTTTTTCGCATTTTAAGTCACTTGCGTCTACCCGTTTCGCCACCCAGGCAACCTTGTTAATGTATTATATCGCCGGCTAAGATTGAAGCTGATATTGGCCTCGTAGAGGGGGGGCTTTTACTTGGCCTTGCCTTGGGCCGCCACCGCGTCCATGGCTTTTTTGATCTCGGTTGCGTCGCCTAGATAGTAGTGCTTGATCTGGTTCAGGTTCTCATCCAGTTCATAGACCAGGGGAATGCCCGTGGGGATGTTTACCCCGACGATCTCGTCGTCCGAGAGGTGGTCCAGGTGCTTTACCAGGGCCCGCAGGCTGTTGCCGTGGGCCACCACCAGCACCCGCTGGCCGGATTTGACGGCCGGGGCGATGTCGCTGTGCCAGTAAGGCATCATGCGGGCCACGGTGTTGGCCAGGGCTTCGCAGGCCGGCAGCGACTCAGGGGGAAGCTTCGCATAGCGGCGGTCGAAGCGCGGATGGCGCGGGTCATCGAAGTCCAGGGGCGGGGGCGGCGTCGCATAACTGCGGCGCCAGATCTTCACCTGTTCTTCCCCGAATTTCGCCGCGGTCTCGCTCTTATTGAGCCCTTGCAAAGCCCCGTAATGCCGTTCATTCAACTGCCAGGCCCGGATCACCGGAATCCACTCCAGTTCCATGGTTTCGAGGATGAGCCACAAGGTCTTGATGGCCCGTTTGAGGACCGAGGTAAAGGCGATATCGAAGGTAAAGCCGCGGTCCCGGAGAAATTGCGCGCCCTGCAAGGCCTCCTTCTCCCCTTGGGGCGTCAGGCCCACGTCGGTCCAGCCGGTGAACCGGTTTTCCAGATTCCAGGTGCTCTGCCCATGCCGCACCAGCGTCAGCGTGAAGGTTGTGCTCATAGATTTACCTCAACTAGGCCGGCGAACCCCAAGGGCCGCCCCAGGAGTGAAGGATTATTTCAGGTCCCCGGGGGGCGCCGCGATTGCCTCTCAGTGTTTAAGCTGCCAGGATTTCCCCGAGCCCCGTTTGCCGGCGTATTTCTTGCTCTTGGAGTACCGCGACCCGGCGGCTTTGGTGGACACCCCTCAGCCTCGGCCGGATTTTACGCGGGCTTTCTTAGCCTTGCTCTTAGACCCCGGAGACTTGGATTGAACCCTGGTGACTCCGAAATTATCCTCAGCCAGGGAAACGGCAGTCCCGGTAAAAACCATCAGACCGACAATAAGCGCGGCCAGGGTCGGAATAATTCTCGGCATGTCAGACTCCGGTTTTGATTCCCGCCGCCTTGCCATGCAACAAGGCAGATTTATTATATAAGCTCTCTAAATTTTTGAAAGAAAATAAACCTGCGCAGGGCCCCAAAATCCCGGTGGCCGACAACCTAAGTCAGGCTTGGGCAGCTCATAGTTGGAGGCGCCGGCCAGCGGCTGATACCGTTCTTGACAAAGAAGACCGCCTCAGATTAAATATGGCAAAAATTCTGTACAACTCAGGGGGTTGGTGGCTCGGCGCCTTCATATCGTCAAGGCCTGCGTCCCCCGCCCCGGGACCCCCATTCATCGGCTGCGCCAAGAAGGAGACAACCATGCGAATCCGGGAGCGGATGTTGCCCGCGGGGTGGTACCCCGCCAGCGCCAGCGCCTGTAAGGCCGAAATCGAGCAGTTTATCGCGGGAAGCCCGCCACTCCCCGCCGGGATTACGGTGTTCGGCGGCATTGTGCCCCACGCCGGCTGGTATTTCTCCGGGAAGGCCGCGGCCCGGGTCTTCGGCCTGGCCGCCAAGATCACCCAACCTCAGGTGGTCTGCGTCTTCGGCGGCCACCTGGGCGGCACCTCGCCGCCGCTGCTAGTGACCGATACGGCCTGGGAGACCCCCCTGGGAGATATCCCCCTGGCCACGGAGTTCTATGAGCCCCTGGGAAAACGCCTGACCTTGCGGGAGGAATACCCCGGCGACAACACCATTGAGGTGCAGATTCCCTTCGTCAAATACTTCTTCCCCCAGGCGAAACTCCTGGCCCTGCGCTCGCCCCATTCGGCCACGGCCATGGAACTGGGCCGGGCCGTAGCCGCGGTGGCCCAGGAACTCAAGGTCAGCCTCCTGGCCTTCGGCTCCACCGATCTCACCCATTATGGCCCCAACTACGGCTTCTCCCCCCAGGGCCGCGGACCCGCCGCGGTGAACTGGGTCAAAACCGTCAACGATAAAAAATTCATCGACCAGGCCCTGAAACTGGACGGAGCCGGGATGCTCAAGAGCGCGGCCGAAGACCAGAGCGCGTGTAGCGCCGGGGGCGCGGTGGCCGCGGTAGCCGCGGCTAAACAGCTCGGCGCCCATAAGGCCGCCCTGATCGACTACTACACCAGTTACGATGTCATGCCTAACGACAGCTTCGTGGGCTACGCCGGGATTATGCTGGAAGGGTAAAGAATGATTGTGGGGCCAGATAAATGAGAGTTAGAGCATGCCCGAAGAATTACTCTATGATGTGAATCTGTGGGTCATTCTGGCGGCCAGTATCGGTTTTTTCCTCCTGGCGACCGAGGCTGGATTTTTGCTGGGGCGCCGTGGTCAATCAACCACTGACGACCACTCGAAATCGCAGATATATACGATTCAAGGTGCGGCTCTCGGGCTGCTGGCGCTGCTTCTGGGGTTCACTTTTGCCATGGCGATGTCCCCGTTATGATACGAGAAAGCAGTTGGTCCTGGAGGAGGCCAACGCCATCGGCACCACCTTTCTCCGGGCCCAACTGCTGCCGGAACCGCAGCGCCGGGAAGTCTCCACCCTGTTGCGCCGTTATGTCCAGGTCAGACTGGATTTTCTTAAAGCAGTCAATAAGCCTGAGATGTTTAGCCAGTTAAGGGAAACAACGGGACAATTACACAAACAGTTGTGGGTCCAGGCTGTGGCCGTGAGTGAAAAGGACGTGCGCGCGGTCACTACGGGGTTGTTCCTCCAGTCATTGAATGAAACGATCGACCTGGACGCCAAGCGCATAAACGCCATGGAAAATCACGTGCCCGAGATTACGCTGGTGCTGCTCTATTTTGTCGCAGTGATGGCCACCGGGCTGATCGGTTATGGCTGCGGGCTATCCGGGGTGCGTAATTTCTTCGTAACGATAATATCTTCTCTCCTCATTGCCGCGGTGATCCTGGTGATTATCGATCTCGACCGCCCCCAGCGGGGCCTGATCAGAGTGAGCCAGCAGCGGATGATCGATCTGCGCGATAGCCTGAAAGAGCCGCGGCCTCTGAAATAGACGGTACGCCAGGCGTTATAAAATTGGGGCACGGCACGCCGTGCCCCTAAGTCTTTTCTTATGGGAGTGGGGAGGGCTTGGGGAGGGGGTAAGGGCCGTTGGCCCTTACCCCCTCCCCAAAAATTTTAAGCGCCCGCGCCTTGGGACCAGAATTCCCGTAAGAGGCGCGCCAGGGTGTCGGCGGGGGCCAGGTCCTGGCTGAGGGCGGCCATCGTGGCCGGGGTGACCCGGCCCTGGCGCACCACTTCTTCCCCCGCCTGGGCCACCGCGTCCAGGATGGCTTGGGCCTGGGTCTGGAATTCGGGCACGCTCAGAAATTCGGAAGAATGGCGGTAGATTTCGGCGACGAGGTCATTGCCCAGGCACATGCGCCAGGTCAGGGACAGGGCCTGGAACATGGCCGGGTCCCAGAAGCCGCAGACGCTCAGAGCCGCCACCTTAGGCATCTTCTCGAAGCGGTGCGGGACGCCCCCGGCTTCGCCAGGTTCCTTTAAGGGATCCATCAGGGGCAAGGTGCGTTCCACGAAGAGTTTCATGCGGGCGTTCATGGTGGAATGATAGATGGGAGAGGCAAGCACCACCAAGTCGGCCTTAAGATAGCGGTCGAACAGCATCTCCGACATATCGTCCTTCTGGACGCAGCGGCCCGGGGTCTTGAGCCAGCAGTCGTAGCACCCCAGGCAGTGGTTGATCTTGTAATTCCGCAGGTACAGCGTTTCCGCCGCAGCCCCGGCCCGTCGGGTGCCCTCCAGAAATTTTTGTAAGACCAGCTCGGTCTTGCTGGTTTCATGATCCCGGGGACTGCTGTTCAAAGCTAGAATCTGCATAAGGTCCTCCCTTTAGGACGATTTCGGTTTCTCTGGAAGAATGCCCTATGGATGTCAGAGGGATGGAAAGTTTACTTTTGATGAATGAGAGGCTACAGAGAATTAAAGGCAAGATCAAGCTATAATCCGATTAGACGCCCCAATTGGCATCTTGCTGGAAGGGAAAAAAAGGGCGGACACACAGGTCCGCCCCTACGGCTTGGTGGGCCATGCCCACCCTACGTTTAAAGGGTGGGGCTCGGAGGAGATCAAGCGCAGGCGAGACGCCTGGGCTAACCCCTGGTCCCTGACCCCTGACTCCTGCTCTTAGTACATGCCTTCCATACCGCCCATGCCGCCGCCGGGCATGGCGGGCATGGGGCTTTCTTTCTTGGGTTTCTCGGCGATCATGGCTTCGGTGGTGATCAACAGGGAAGCCACGGACGCGGCGTTCTGGATGGCATAGCGGGTGACCTTGGTGGGGTCGATGACGCCCGCTTCCATGAGGTCTTCGTAGACGCCGGTCTCGGCGTTGAAGCCCATGGGGCCTTTCTCAACCCGCACGTGTTCGGCCACCACGGAGCCTTCGAAGCCGGC
>JBAZKX010000079.1:0-8116 GCA_041650575.1 Desulfobaccales bacterium | reverse complement strand
ATGTTTGATTATATATCCTTGTACCGCCTCCGGCAAGAGGTAGCGGATCGACCGTCCCTGACGGACCAGATTCCTGATGCTGGTGGCGGAGATATCCATCAGGGTGGTTTCCTGGAAGAATACCCTGTGACCGGAAGGATGTTGAAATCCGCACCCTTCCGGCAGAGGGCGGAATTGGGGATGGACTTCCTCGATGAGCACCTCCCGCAGGCGGCGGCGGTCGTACCCGGGGCGGTCCAACACCACAAAATGGCTCAGGGTAAAGAGTTCCTGATAATCTTTCCAGCCGGCAATTTCCAGCATGGCATCCAGGCCCAGGATAAAATAGAGTTCCCAGGCAGGCCCCACTTCCTGTCGGATCAGCCGCACGGTTTCGATGGAATACGATCTTCCCGGACGCCGCCCTTCCAGGTCGGATACTGAGATGAGCGGGTGTTCCCCCACCGCCAGCCGGGTCATCTCCAACCGGACCCCGAAGGGGGTGAGGTCCCCGTTGACCTTATGGGGCGGATGTCCCGCCGGAATAAACCAGAGGCGGGTCAGGGCCAGGGCCTCGCACACCTCTTCCGCCGACCGTAGGTGGCCGTAATGGATGGGGTTGAAGGTGCCCCCGAACAACCCCAGGCGAGGGCGAGCCTCAGGTCCTGATTTGTCCGTCGCCATAGACGATGAACTTGGTGGTGGTCAGTTCTTCCAGGCCCATGGGCCCGAAAGCGTGCAGTTTGGAGGTATTAATGCCGATTTCCGCCCCCAATCCCAGTTCGCCGCCGTCATTGAAGCGGGTGGAGGCGTTGACCAGCACCACGGAAGAGTCCACTTCTCCTAAAAACCTTTGGGCCCGGCCATAATCCCGGGTGATGATCGCCTCGGTGTGGTTGGAGCTGTACCGGGCGATATGATCCAGGGCCGCGTCCAAGTCGTCCACCACCTTCACCGCCAGGATCAGGTCCATAAATTCCGTCCCCCAATCTTCCGACTTAGCCGGGACCGCCTGAGCCTCGATTTCCCGGGTGCGGGGGCAAGCGCGCAACTCCACGCTGGCCTCCCGGAAGCGGGCGAACATCCTGGGCAAAAAGCTCGGGGCCACCGCGGCATGGACCAGCATCGTCTCCATGGCGTTGCAGACCCCGGGACGCTGCACTTTGGCGTTGAAGCAGACCTCTTCAGCCATATCCAGGTCGGCGGACTCATCCACGAAAATGTGACAGACCCCCTTATAATGCTTCAATACCGGGATGCGGGAGTGCTCCGCCACGAACCGGATCAGCCCTTCCCCGCCCCGGGGGATGATCAGGTCCACCAGTTCGTCCTGTTTCAGCAACTCCAGGGTGGCTTCCCGGGCGACGCTGGGCATAACCTGGATCGCAGCCTGGGGGGCCCCTACCTCGGCCAGGGCGTTTTGCATCACCCGGGCCAGGGCCAGGTTGGAGTGCAGCGCTTCTTTGCCACCTTTGAGGATCACGCTGTTACCACTTTTGAGGCAAAGCGCGGCGGCATCCACCGTGACATTGGGGCGAGACTCATAAATAAAGCCGATCACCCCCAGAGGAATGCGCTGTCTCCCCACTTTCAGCCCGTTGGGCCGCACCCACATACTGGTGACGGCCCCCACCGGGTCCGGCAGGGCCGCCACTTCTTTCAGACCCTTGATCATGGAGGTGATGACTTTGTCGGAGAGCGTCAGCCGGTCCAGAAAAGCAGCCGCATAACCCTGAGCCTGGGCCGCGTCCAGGTCCTGTCGGTTGGCGGCCTGAATCTGGGTTTGGCGCTCAGCCAGGAGATCCGCTACCCGGAGGATAACCCGGTCTTTGACCTCCCGGGACAGCGCTCCCAGGCGCCGGGCCGCGCTTTTGGCCTCCTCCGCCAGATGATGAACCATTTCCGGAATATTCACGCCTCTACCCCGTCTTTCTTTGATCTTACCAGCCTGGAATTAACCGCGGCTCTTCAATCTTCTCCGTGCCGAGAGCCAGGCCGGCAGTGAAGCAGCTCTGAAACCGTGACCATCCGGTAACCCCAGGCCTGCAAAGCCGGAAGGATGGTCCTCAGGGCCTCTACCGTGGGATGCCGGTCGGTCCGGGCTTGTTCGCAACTGTCATGAAAAATGATGATAGAGCCATTCCGCACCCGGGTCAGCACATTTTTGATGATCTCCGGGGCCGGCAGCCCTCGCCAGTCCCCGGAATCAAGGCTCCACAGGACCAGCCGCCGCCCGGTGTGCCCCAGGTAGCTCTTCAGACGATCATCATAGGCGCTGTACGGCGGACGAAAACACCTGAACTTCTGGGGGCAGCCCAGGAGGTTCAGGTCCACTGAAGTGCGCTCCAACTCCCGTTCGCGGGAGACCTGATCTTCTTCGGTCAACCGGGGATGGCTGAAGCTGTGATTCCCTATTTCATTCCCCTGGCGCAACTGGGCCTGTATCAGCCGGGGGTAGCGCTCCACGTTGTGTCCCAAGACAAAGAAGGTGCCATGCGCCTGGTACTGTTTGAGCAACGCCATGATTTGAGGGGTATATTTAGGGGAGGGGCCGTCGTCGAAGGTCAGGGCTACGGCCTTTTCGGTGGGAGGCCCGGCCCAGACGGTTACGGGATCGGCCCCCCAGAGCGGCCCGGTGCCGCCGAAAAAAACCCCCAGCAATACCATGATCACCCCGAAGTGAAGGCGGCCTGCTGGTTTCATACGCTTATTATAGCCGTCCTGAGGGCAAAATTAAACTTAATGTTTCGCAAAGTTAGGGCCGAGCCCCGCGCCTGCGTGACCCGAGCGGCGTCAGGAGCCGTAAAGCCCGGAATCTCAGGCCCTTAAATAAGGGTAATCCCCCTGGGGCTGTGGGTCAGCCACTCCACCCCGGCGGCGGTGATGCGGCCGGTATCCTCCTGGCCGATCATGCCGATCTCCGGCAGGAAGAACTTAGGTTCAAAGGCCACCACCATGTCGGCCTGGAGGGGCAAGGGAAACCGGGCGGTGATGAAGGGAAATTCATCCAGTTCCAGCCCCACCCCGTGGGCCAGAAAACTGACCCGGTCCTGGCCCAGTCCCATGAAGAAGTCTTGCAGATCCCGGTCCCGGACCGCGTCCCAGAGCAGGCTGAAGATTTCCCCGGGCTTGGTTCCGGGCCTGGCCGCTTCAGTAAAGAGCCGGTAGAGTTCCGTCACCGCGTCCCAGGCTTCCCAGGCCCGGTCGGGCAGGGACTCCAGGGCGTACATCCGGGTCATGTCCACCACGTAACCGTTGACGCAGGCGGCTAGATCGATGCTGATGGGCTCGCCCAGGGCCAGTTGTTTCAGCGACGGGCCCTGGGGGAAGGCCGGGCTGAACCCCGGGCCGCCGCTGGGGGTGTCGGTGTAGGCCGCCTGCAATCCCGAGACCCCGGAGAGGACGTGGCCGTAAAACACCTCCAGGTCCCGGTTGTGAACCCGCACCAACCCCTGGTGGCCCAGGAGCCGCAGGCGATATTCCAGGACCGCGGATAACTCCAATTCGGACATGCCGGGCCTCAGGAGCGCCGGCACCTGCTCGTGGACCTGGTCTAAAACGGCCGCGGCCTTGCGCAATTGGGCCAATTCATAACCGCTTTTGACCATGCGCTGTTCCCGGATATGAGAAGAGATATCGACGATAGGACGCCCGGGGAACATTTGTTCCTGGATACGCCTGAACATCGCCGCGGGAAGGACATCTAACTCCAGCCCCACGGCGCCTTGGGGATCCAGGCCCGCCTGAGCCAGGAGTTTGGGGAGCTCTTTCAAATCCCGGTACAGGACCCGGGGCCAGGGAGCCGGGGTTGGCTGGTCCCGGTGGTGTGGACGGCGCACCAGGAGCCGTGGCTGCACCCCCGGCGCCACTGCCAGGAATCCGTCCACCAGGGTCCCGGCATAGTAGAGCAGGGCGGCGGGCTGGCGAATCAGGGCCAGGCTGAGGCCGGCTGACGCCAGGGCCTCCTGAAGAGCGTCAACCCGGGACGAGACTTCGGCTACCGGCACCGGTTGCATCAATCTTCCTCCTGATACAGGATCGTTTCCAGACTCATGGGCCCCTGGGCTCCCAGCACCAGCACTTTTTCGATATCCGCCGTGCGGCTGGGGCCCGTGAGCCAGCTTACCAGGCCCGGCCCCCGGTTTTGAACCAACGCCAGGGCCTGGGACAGGCTCAGATCGGCTCGGTCCCGGGGAACCAGGAGAACGTGCTTTTTAGCTCGGAACGGCAGCACGGAGGCGGGGCCCCGGCCCGAATCCACCAGGACGCTCCCGGTTTCGGGGATCGCCCCCAGGGCCACGGTGACCGCGGTGCCGATCTCGGGGGCCCAGTCGTCCCGCACCAGCCAGTGCCTCACTCCCATCTTCCCGAGTTCCGTGGCCACCGGCCGCAGCCAGGGATGATCCTCCAGCCCCAAAGGTGGCGGCGCCGCGGCCAAATGCCGGGCCAGGGCGGCCGGACCTCGCACCTGCTGCAGGGAAGCGGCCGCTTCCTGAAGCCGGGTGGCCAGTTGCGCCGCGGGAGATACCTCTTCCCGCTGGTCGTGATCTGCGGCTTTATCTCCGGAGAAGGTGGAAAACCCGGCTTCCCGGGAGGCCGGGGGAGGGCTGTGCCGATACTCCCGGCCGAAACCCGCGACCTGCCGCGCCTGTAGTTGCCGGTGAAAGTTTATCGGGGCCAGGGACGCAAACCCGGGCAGGCCCCCATGGCGAGCCACCGGACCGGCCAGGGCGCGCCAGGCCGGCTCCAGACCTCGATACCACCAGGGCCGGCTGAGCACCAGCCCGGCTGCGGCGGAGCAGAGTCGAAGTTGCCGGAAGCGGGGGCTGTGGCGGCGGAGGGTGCGGATCTTTTCCGTCAGCCGGAGGCCCACGGGACAGATCTCCTGGCAGGCGCCGCATTGGGTGCAGAGATCACAAATGTCCCCCGTCGGGGCCAGATACGGGGCCAGCAGGATGCCGATGGCGCCGGGATAAACCCGGCCGTACAGGTGCGCGGCCCCCACCTGGAAAATCGGACAGATATTCAGGCAAGCCCCGCAACGCAGGCAATAAAGCGCCTCGGCCATATCCGGGTCCGCGGCCAGGCGCCGCCGGCCATTGTCCAGGATCACCAGGTAAAAAGCCTGCTGCCCCCGGGGCTGGGACTTGAGCCCCCGGATGAAGTGGACCAGCGCCGTGAGGCGTTGACCAGTGGCGCTGGCCGGCAACAACCGCAGAATGACCTCCGCGTCCGTGAGCCGGGGAATAATTTTTTCCAGACCCATCAACGCCAGGTGAACTTTAGGCAGGGTGGCGGTAAAGCGCAGGTTGCTCTCGTTTTCCAGCAGGACCAGGGTGCCGTCGGGAGCAGCGCAATTGACCCCGGTGATCCCCATCTGGGCTTCAAAGAAATGCGGGTTAATATAAGCCGTGGCCACGCGGGCCAAACTCTCGGGCTCCGCCGAGCCGCGCAGACCCAGGTGTTCGGCAAAGATCTCGGCAATCTGGTAACGATTGAGATGGAGGGCCGGGGCGGTGAGATGGGCCGGGGGGTGTCCGGCCAACTGGACGATGAATTCTCCCAGGTCGGTTTCGAGGGTCCAGATGCCGGCCGCGGCCAGAGCGGCATTGAGACCGATTTCCTCGGTGGTCATGGACTTGGCTTTGACCACCTCTTGGACTCCGTGTTCCCGGGCAACCTGTAGGATGAGCCGGTTGGCTTCAGGCGCGTCCCGGGCCCGGAGCACCCGCCCCCCCCAGGCCGTCACTGCGGCCTCCAGTTCCTCCAAGTACTCATCCAGCCGAGCCAAGGCTTCAGTTTTAATGGCCCGGGCCTGGCGCCGCCAGTCCTCCCAGAGGGGATAGTCCCCCAGCAAGCAGTCCCGGGCCATCAGCGCGCGCTGCGCCGCCACCCGGACCGCGGGGGATCGACCTAACGTGAAGGCAATCTTGGGTTCAGGATGAGTCGTGACGTCCAACGCCTTGGGATGGCCGGCCGGGACTATTTATACCCGGTGACGCACTGTTCAAAGGCTGCCATCCATTCGGGAAAATGCAAATCTTCCGGGGTCTCCGTAGCTATGCGCAGAAATTCGTTGACCTGCTCTTCGAGCCAGGGGTGATGATCCAATTCGTCAATAGTCTTTTCCATCACCACTTTAAAATCGGTGGGCAGGTTCTCGTCGCAGGCCAGGCGGCTTTTCATAAAGCCCACCATCAACTTCAGGGAAACCAGCTTCTTTTCCACGCCCATGTGGCGCAATTCATCTTTGATGTCTTCCCGTACCCGGTCGGTGGCGATGTTATGGAGAAATTCCACAGGGTTAGTTCCACTGAACAGGGACGACCAGGCATAGCGCATGTAGAAGAATCTCTTCCCGTAGCGCCACACCGCGTGAACCAACTCGTGGTTCTCGGGTTCCCGGGAAATCTTCACTAAGGCGTCGCGATAGGGCCTTTCCAATCTCGCCAGCACCAGGTTGTAAAACATAAAGAGGTTGACGAGGAACATGCCGAAAACGCTGATGCTGCGCAGCGTAGGCTGTACGGTACTGGCCCAGATAAACATGAAATAAAAAAATACCAATACCACCAGGATAGTCCGGACTATCCTGACACCTGAGACAACGATGCGAGGATCCTTACGGTGAATAATGAAACCAATAAGTAACAGAATAAGAATTATTATTTCAACGTAGGCGCTGGACAGTAAGTTAATGATGGATTGAAACATATTATCTCCTCTCAACGGCAATTGCAGAGTAGGAAAGTATTCCAAAATGCCGGTAAACAAGTCGAACCTCATGAGTCAAAGTACAATCCGATACGTCCTATCTTATCATGTTATCCATTCCGGTCCGAGACAAATTTCCCCGGTGACCGGTCCTGGCGAACCACCTCAGGGCTCGACGTAAACCTTGATCTTGGCCCGCCGGCGTTCCCCGTCCAGCCAGGTGGCGAACAGGAGCTGCTGCTTCTGGTTAAGAAACTGGGCCCGCATCTGGTCCCGGTCCTTCTGAAATTCCTTGGGGTCGGGTTCCCGCCGGGCTTTAAAGGCCAGCAGATAATACTTATCCTGCCACCACACGGGTTTCTCGGGATAAGGATGTTGCTTGGACAGTTGAAACGCGGCGCTGGTCAGAGGTTCGGCCTGCTCCTGCCCCAGAAAACCCTTAAACAGGGTGAAATAGCCGCTGTCCTTGACCGCCAGGCCGGCCCCAGCCGCCACCTGGGCCAGGGGCTTGCCTTGGCGGAGTTCCCCCAACCACCGGGTGGCTTCCTGGTCGGCTTTCTTCCGGGCCAGTTGCTTTTTCAACGCGGTCTTCACCTGGTCTTTGATCTGCGCCAGGGCCGGCAGGTGCGCCGCTTGAAAGTCCACGCCTTGGAGCACGGCGAATCCTTCCCTCAGGTCCACTACCTTGCTGACCTCCTTGGGTTTGAGGTGCAGGGCGGCCTCGTTGAAGGCGGGCTGCAACCCCAGTCCGGGAACCTGGTCTGAGAGCGCGAAGAACGGGGTCTCCTGGGGGGTCACCCCCAATTTTTGCCCCACCTGGGCCAGGGGCGTCCGGGACAACTCTTCCCGGGCCTGCTGAGCCGCGTCTTTAGCCATCTGCCGGGCCCGCTCCGCCTTAAGTTGCTGCTCTGCCTGCTTGGCCGCGTCAGGGATGGGTTCCGTTTCCTGGATGGCCGAAAGCTTGATCAGATACAGCCCCTTGGGGGTGGCGGCCACGCCTACGGCCCCCGGTTTCAGGCCAAAGGCGACCTTGTCCCATTCCGGCGGATTCTGGCCTCGCCGGACCGAACCCGCGTCCCCGCCCTTCTCCCGGGTGGCGGCGTCCTGAGAAGAAGCCTTGGCCAGACTGGCGAAATCTTCCCCGCCCTTGAGCTTATCCAGCAATTCCCGGGCCTTGTCCGCCGCCTGCCGGGCTTCGGCCTCCGTGGGCTTGGGCGGGAGGGAGAGCAGGATCTGGCTTACCCGAATGGCCTTGGGCTGAGAATACTCCTCCCGGTGCTCTTTAAGGTAATCTTCCACCGCGGTCGGCGCAAGTTGGACCCGGGTCAGATAATCCTTGGTCCGAAAGACCAGGTAATTTACCCGGGAACGATCCGGCAGGTGGAATTCCGCCTGGTTTTCCTGATAATAACGGGCCACGGCG